>NZ_LECT01000024.1 GCF_001027925.1 Rhodopirellula islandica
TAGCTCGGGGCGGAAGCCCCGGGACCGTTGGTGCCCCCTCACGATGTCGCCCCGGACGGGGCCGTCGTGGATGATGTGGCTCGGTATCGGCTCGAAATGGCAGGCACGATCTGCCGCTCCGTGACGATTGCGCGGACGTGTTGCCCAATCGAACGATGGGGCGTTGATATGCCGGCGACCTTGCGACCGGTGCTGCCTGTGTCCAAGCGGCCGAACCGCGGAGCGGTGACAGAGGAATCCAAACTGCATGTTGCTGCTTGGTTTGTTTTCTGCCGGCTGTCGTCGCTCCGCGACTGTTTGATTGGGTGCGGCGTCTCGGGACCTTGGGTTGAAACCCAAGGCTGGTCGGCTGCCGTCACTCCGTGACTATTGCGCGAACGAAAGGCCGGATGGCCGGATGGTGCCATCCACCCAGCATGCAGGGAAATTCGCCCCGGAGGGGCCGACATCGGTAGCTCGGGGCGGAAGCCCCGAGACCGTTGGTGCCCCCTCGCCATGTCGCCCCGGACGGGGCCGTCGTGGATGATGTGGCTCGGTATCGGCACGAAATGGCTGGCACGATCTGCCGTCACTCTGTGACGATTGCGCGGACGTGTTGCCCAATCGAACGTTGGGGCGGTGATATGCCGGTGACCTTGCGACCGGTGCTGCCTGTGTCCAAGCGGCCGAACCGCGGAGCGGTGAAATCTGTCAGCCTTGGGTTTCAACCCAAGGTCTGGAGGATGAGAAAGACAAAGCAACAGCCGCGGAGCGGCGGCATCTGTCTTCATGCGATGCGCCAAACCGGCCGGCACTACACCCAAAGGTCGGCGTCGAGGTTTCGGTCGCCGATGGCTTCGGCGAGGTGTTCTTCGCTGATGGTATGGTGAAGGCTACGAATCGAGGCGGCTCATGAGACGTTCGGCGGCTGGTCGATCAACGAAACTCTGCGGGCTAGCCAAGGTCGCTTTCAAGACCGTCCGAGAAAGGTCCTGCTTGCCAACAGCCGCAAAGATCTCCGCCGCAAAGTATCCAATTTCCGCTGACAGGACTCGCGTTTTGACCACCGAGGTCATCACGGCTTCGGCATTTGCGAGGTCATTGTTCTTCAGCAGCGCCCATGCGTAGGAGGAAGCAGCAACTCGGCCGCGACCAGTCTTCACGTTGGTGTTGGACTGGTAGAGCACCTCCGCATGTTTGAGTGCAAGTGGATGCTGGTCGGACTCTTCGCTCGAAAGCAGCGACAGGATCAAACCGTTGGAGGCCTCGAAGTTCGACGGATCCTCACGATGGAGTTGCGAAAAAATGTCGACTGCTGAAACGGAGTCCCTGTCAAATCTGGCTGCCATTCCCTGCAGGTACCGAACGGCAGGCTGGTCTCCGTCGAGTGACACTGCCTGATCGATGGCACGACGCATCAAGTCCTGTTCACCCGCATCCATTGCATAACGCGCGATTTCGACTTGAGCGATGAGGTTCTCGCGGTCGGTTTCCAGTGCTGTTTGCATGGCGTCGGTGGCATCTTGGCGTCGTCCAACGGATTGGTAAAGTTTTCCCATCGCGACATCGACCGGGTCGGCATTCGGCGAGAAAGACCGCAGATTTTGAAGGGTCTCTCGTGCCGTGGATTCCTGACCTAGTTTGAAGAATGCAACTGCTAGTCGTGGCCAAGGCTTGGTATCGCGTGGATCCAGACTGATCCAGTCACGAAGGTTTTCCTTCGCGGAATTCCATTGCGATCGTTTTTCGTAAACCGTTGCCAAACCAGCGTGTGCCTGGATCGCTTGAGCCGTCTTCCGTTGGTCATTGGCGGTGTACTGTTCCGCTGCGGTCAACCCGCGTTGAAACAGCATTTCCGTTTCAGCCAAGCGTCCATCGGCCAGTGCCAATGCGGCTAGCATGTTCCAAGTCTCCGGGTCGTCTGCTTGCGTGACAGCAGCTTTCTCCAACGCAACTTTCGCGACTCCAACCTGCTTGGCTTGGAAAGCAATCTGAGCAAATAGCAATTCTCCAGGAGACAGGTCTGGATGCCTGTTATGAATCTCGATGAACTGTTGCAGGGCCTCTTCATGTTTCCCCTGGGCGAATGCAGCGGCCGCTTTCTGAACATCAGCAGTCGCCGGATGTGCTTGGCGAGCGACGTTGTCCGGCACGAGAGCATCGTCGTTGGCAGCAACGCGAGGCACACTTCCAAGAGCGAGTGAAAGAGCAAGGGTGAGAAGAATCGAGCGATGCATAGCCGGGAACCGGAGGATGATGTTTGGAAGGATCGTCGTGTCAGCTTCCAGCGTGTGAATCACGATTGCAACGTGAATGCCAGGCTAGGAGCCGACCTGACGTTTGGGATGCTGCCGATCACACCGCAAGTGACCGGTCGCTTGGTCTCAGCGCGGTCGAATGGTGATCGGCAGATAGACGTCATTCTCACCACTCGCTTGGTCCGAGAGATCGTTTGGGGAATCGTCACTGGGGGTGCCGGAGCCACTGCGTTCCCTGTCCGGGAACGCACCGCTGAAATCAATGGTGCCAACGTTGCCGGGAATCAGTGCGTCGATCGTTTCTGCAAAATCGCGGTAACGACCGAATTGGTCATAGACCAGTTGTTCTGTCAAAAGCAAACGGTCGGGGACGACGGCTTCTTCTCGGACAATGAAGTCACCCGTCAGGATCTGAAGGATGTAATTATCGGCGTCAAAGTTACCGATCGGATTGCTGAGCAGAATCGGTGAAGCTCCCAACGGAGCGTCACCAGAAGTACCTTCGCTCATCAGCGACGCGCTCGCGATCGTGTCGTCGTTCTTCAATCCCGTGGCAAGGAACTCGTTGCCAGCGAAAACGAAGGTGTCGCCAACGAGCTTGGATTGATCAAACGGGCGAATCTGAAGCGACGCCGGGGTCACCAACAAGCCATCGTCGAGTGAGCCAAACTGAAGGACGTAGTTGCCCGGATCAAATCCGTTGCCCGAACCCGTCACCATCTCCGCCCTGAGGTCGTAGTTCCCGACATCAGCCGTTGCGGCGATTCCGGGTGACGCAAATGAGACCCGACGGATGGTCTCGCCGTTCTTCAAACCAACGGCATTGAACAGCGACTGATCCAACGCTGAGTCGCCGTAAACCTTGGATTGGGCCAGCGGATTGATCGAAAGAGATGCCGGGTTCACCGTCAAGCCACCACTCGCCACCTTGATGACGTAGTTGCTTGGATTGAAGTTTTCACCAGCACCGGCCACCGCGTTGATAACGTAAGGGCTACCGCTCACCGACGCGTTTGCGGCAGCACCGTCACTCGATAGAGCGAGAGAGCCGACGAGGTCACCATTCCTGAGCCCACCGATGACGACAGGATGATCGGCAAATGAGAAGGTGTCCCCGTAGGTCTTGGTGGCTGCTTCAGTTCGGATCAGCAAGTCAGCCGGCAGGATGGTGAATGTACCACTTGCTGTTCCCAGCAATCGATACTTCGGATCCAAGTCGGATGCCATGACGTTGATCGTGTATTCCCCTGCGTCGGAGAGCTGCGTCAGGTTGAAGTCCGTTTCAACACCGATCGTTTGAAGCGTATCGCCTTGCTGAAGGACACCTCGCGTGATGGACAGGCCCGGGTCGACGGGAGTCTGACCATACGTTGAGCTGCCATCATTGGCGGTGAAGAACAAACCAGGGGTCAAATCGATGGAGGCTAGGTAAAAGGCGAAGTTTGCCTGCGGCGTTCCCAAGTATTCAAAGCTCAAGGGATTGCCGTCGGAGCCAGCGATTCCCAAGCTGTTGATCAGGTTTCCATCGGTATCAAAAAGATCGTTTCCAGAGACTCCATTGAGGCTGGATGACGCGTCGACTGCGACGCCAGACTGAAACGGGAGGGCGATTCGCAGCTCTCCATCGACAGCCGTGTTGATCTGTGATTGATTGGTGAGGCGGAATGTCGAAGTGCCAGAATCCGTGTCAAAGTTAAACAGGTTCAACGCGATCAACACGTTCTGACCGCTGATGGTCGATTCAGAGAGTGTGAATTGATAGGCATCGCTACCCGCCTGCCCCATGAGTATTGAGCCTGAGCCACCAGCGACAAGTTCACTGTTGATCAATGTGACAGAGTTTCGTTCCCGGATGGAACGAACGGGATCGATCCCGCCATCATCAAACAAATCCTCTGCACTAATGCCTTCAAATCCAATCTGACCGTTTTCCGTTCGAACCGAAGCATTCTCGACAACGAGTGAGTCTCCCACCGCAATGAAATCATCGAAAAACGGATCACTGGGGAATTGAAACCCACCAAGACCAATGATACCCTCGCCAACGCCGCGGAGCGTTGCGCCGTCCGCGATGCGGTTGCCACCAAACCCACCGAATTGCAATTCCTCGGTTGCAATGAGCTGAGTCCCGGCACCCAGGATTTCAACTCCCAAACCAACCGTATTGCCTGTGCCCCGAACTGTCACACGGTCACCTGAAAGGACCGAGTCGCCATCAATGAGGATTCGATGGCCTTCGAAGAACGCGCTTGGCCTGCTGACCTCAATCCCACTCGATGAGATGAATGATCCTGTGATGTGAATCAGTGGGTCCTTTTCAAAACTTTCTGACTCCTCTAACTCATCGCCAAACAACTCGACGAGTGAATCGTCCCCCGTGGCGACAATGGAAACACCATTCAGTCGCAGCAGTGGGGAACCGGGGTCGGTCTGACTGGACAATGCCGATTGGGAATTGAATTCGAGCGTCAGCGAACCATCGCCGATGTTGATATCGGTTCCTGGCAACACGTTGATGCTGCGGCCGGTTTGAACGGTCAGCTTTCCGACACCCGTTGCGGCGGTCATGATGTCCGAGCGAATCTCAAGGTCGTTGCTGAACTGCAGCGTCAGGTCATTGCCCGCGTTCAAGATCGCGGCGATGTCATCCGGATCGATGAAGGTGGTTTCCGCAGGGAAGTCAGCGAATGCCAAGTCGCCGCTCAAACCTGCAATGGATGGACCGCCGAAAGAGATCAGCGAGACTTTGCCGATCCCTGGTTTTGCATTCTCGCCAAAACTTGCTCCGGGGGAACCAATCGCAAGAAGATTTCCGTCGCTGGTCAATGCCACTGAGCTGCCCAACGCATCGCCCGACTGCACCGCGATGAAACCGCCGGCGATCGCAGTCCCGTTTCCGATGATCGTATTGATCGTGGGGCTCGCATTGATATTGGCCGGATTCAAGTCAAATAGAAAGACTCGTCCACCGGTATTTGGAAGGTCATCGCGATCACCAGTCAAACTGGGGGCGCCAACAGCCAGGCTGCTGCCATCCGCATTGAACCCAACTGATTCGCCAAAGCGATCGAAGTCGAGCAGTGACAGGGTTTCAGATCCGCCTAGTGATGAGCCATCCTGTATTTCCTGCGCCAATGTCGGCGAAGCACTCAGGTCCGATGGGTTCAGGCCAAAGATGAACACGGACCCACTTTGGCTTTCGGAATCGCCTGCCGCTGGGTCTCCAACCGCCAAACGGTTCGACGCTCGGTTGATCGCAACAGCGGTCCCGAATGACGACTTTGCGTCGTTGGAAAAGTCCTCCGGAATGTTTAGGTCCAGTGACAAAGTCCCGCCACCGGCTAATGGAGAGCCATCTTCAATCGTTTGAAGTCGTGTCGGATTCTCATCGAGGCGATTGACGTCCAAGGAAATCAGATGCACTTTTCCCTGGGCTCCAACCACCAATACGTCTCCTGCTGCGTTCAAGGAAACGCTTTGTCCAAAGGAATCACGCGACTGAAAATCGAATCCCTCAATCCCGACAAATCCGCTACTCGAATTCACGCCCCTTGTGAGTGTGTTCTCCAAATTGGGCGCGTTGCTCAATTCATTGGGATCGATTCCGAATAGGAAGACGGCCCCGTCACCAAAGTTGAAATCGTCGTGGCCAATCGCAAGAATGTCTCCGGCGGAATTCAGCGCGAGACCACTTCCGAAACCACGCCGATTCAGCTCTAGAATCCGGCCGTCGCTCAAATCGGTGCCGTCCCTGATCACGCTTGCAAGCAGCGGCGTGGTGCTCAAACTCGAGTCCACTTCAAACAAGTGGACACGGTCCTGGGCCTCGATGGCGATCAGATCACCGGCACCGTTGAAGGCCAATGCTTGGCCAAAACCGTCTTCCGCACTGAGGGCGAAATCTTCGTAGCTCAGCGTGCTTCCTTCACCGATGGTTTGCGACAATTCTACCGGACCGCCCAGGCCGCTATCAAAGCTGAACACATTGATGCGACTTTCATCCGGGTCACCCACGACCAGCCGATCACCTGTTCCGTTGAGAGCTACGGTTGCCCCAAACTCGCTAAAACCGACCGTAAGGTCATCACCGTTGGTGAGCGAGGTTCCGTTTCCGATGATTTGTTTCAGACCTGCGGGTGACGATAAATCGAGGTCGTCCAGTTCGAAGAGGAAAACCCTGTTCTCGGAGCCATTGTCTGTTTGCCCGACAGCCAACCGTGTGCCGGAATCATCCATCGCAGTTGCGGCACCGAAATCCGAAAAATTTTCGAGGACGAGTAGACTTCCATCTTCGAGAATCGAATCACGCCTGAGTTGCTGCGGCTGACTAGGGGCCGCACCCCAATCATTCGGGTTGAGTTCGAACAGACGAACTGCTCCACCACTGTTATTGATTTCACCAACCGCCAAGCGATCACCGACTGAATTCAACGCCACCGAATTTCCTAGCCCAAAGACGGAGGACGCCAAGTTCAATGTCCCACCTTCGGCGAGCGGGGATCCGTGTTGCAACGTACTCGCAAGCGTTGTCATGCCGGTGAAGTTTGCGCCACCGAATTCAAACAGGAACACCATCTCTTCAGCACTCGCCCCCGCCGCCAAACGCATTCCATCGCCGGTCAGCGCGACCGACTGGCCAAAGCCGCTGTTGTCGCCAAGTGTCAACTCAGTACCACCTGCGAGCGACACCTCATTGCGAAGCACCTTGGACAAGCTTGGTATCCGGGAAAGTTCAGCGTTGGTGAGATCAAACAGGTAGATCGCACCCGAATTGCTATCAGCATTGGAGACGCCATCGTCGCCGCGAGCCCCGACGGCCAGCAGATCTCCCGCGTCGTTGAGCGCCAGCGACGAACCGAAGCGGTCTTCGGCATCGAGCATCAGCATCTCGTCACCAGCGGGAGTCGCGACCACGATCCGATCTTCGATCACTCCGACTAGTGTCGGAGCGGCTACTGCATCGTCGATCTCAAACAGGAACACCTCTTGTGAGTATTCGCCCACGTTGCCCACCACCAAACGGCTCCCGTCAGAGTTCATCGCGACTGAACGACCAAATGCCTCCATGAAACCCGGTAAAGTCTTCACCTGACCGTCGGCCGCGATCAAATTGGACAGAATCGGGCCTGCGGGGTCTTCATTCAGGTCGAACAGGAACACACTGCCAGAGGAGTCCCGGTTGCCGAGCGGGCCGTCGAAGTTCGGCGAGCCGACCGCCAGCCAGCCGCCATCTCCTGTCAGCGCAACATCACTGCCGAAGTCGTTGAAGCCGAATTGCAAAGTGTCGCCGTCACCGAGAACGGTACCGCTCTCGAGAACCTGTTGCAGTCCCGGAGCGGCAGCCAAGTTCGTCGCATCGAGTTCAAAGATAAAAGCAGACGGCGAAAACGTCGACGAATCACCGACTGCCAACAAAGTTCCGGACTGATTGAAATCAACACCACTGCCGAAGTTCGATCCGAAATCTTCGCCCACGTCGAGGGAAGATCCATCGGCGAGCGTGATTCCAGTTTCGATCGTCTGTGCCAGCACTGCGGGCGAAGCCAAAGACGTTGAGCCGAGATTGTACAGCAGGACGCGTCCATCGTTGCTCGTATCACCCGCCCCACCAACACCAACCGCCAACCGATTGCCAATCCCATTGAGCGACACTCCTGATCCGAAGCTGGGGGCACCTTCGAACGAGTTGGCCGCAACCGGATCGTTCAATGTTTGGGCCAAGTCCGCCGGACTTGCCAAATCCGAAGGATCGATATCAAACAGATAAACCAGGGGAGCCAACGAGCTCGGTGCGCCCACGACAAGCCGATCGCCTGCGTCATTCAAATCGACACTGCTACCGAATGCGTCACGCCCCAAACGAAGAGCGTCGTCAAAATCAGTGAAAATGATCTCATCGAGCAAGTTGGGGTTGTTCGACTCGACCAAGTCAAGGATTCCGCCGCCGGCGAGTGGAGAATCGTCTTGAATGACCTGTCTGAGTGTGGGTGTGGAGGAAGGATTGTCAGCATCCAGTTGAAACAGGAATACCGCGCCGGAGTTATCCGTAATCATGAGTGGACTCGCGTTGAACGCATCGACTCCTGAGGCTCCGACTGCCAAGACGTTTCCATTGCCGTCCAGAGCAACTCCACTGCCAAACTTGTCGCCCGCATCGAGCGTCAAAATCGTTCCCCCGCCGACGCTCGATCCGTCGCGAATGATTTGTTGTAGCACCGGCGGTATTCGTAAGCTGTTCGTATCAAGTTCGAACAAGTAAACGGCACCGGAAGATTCTTTGGCAACGTTGCCTCCGGCGTCGCCGGTCGCTCCGACAGCCAAAAGCGATCCGCTGTTAATGAAGTCGATGGAACTTCCTAAACGGTCGAAGGAATCAATCAACTGAGCATCATTCGACAACGAAAATTCGATGAGATTCAAACCCGAGGGAGCCGAATCAACGATCACACCGTTTTTGGGGTCCAGCAGAACGCTGCCGCCGCCTGTCTGAATCTCATCCGTCGTTTGATAAACCAGGTTCCCGGCTGAAGACAATTCGACGAATCCGCCAGCGGAATTTCCCGCGACATCGACGCCACCATGGAACTGAGTGCGGTCGTTGCTCCACACGATCGCGGTGCCACCTTCGCCATTTTCGCCGCGTGCGATGAGTTGCGTTCCAGGACTGACCAGAGTCTCTGACGAATTCGCGAGCTCATCAACCACCAGATCTTTGCCACCCTGGAATTCACCGCCCACGCGAATTTGACCGCCATCGGTTTGCCCCGATGCGTCCAAGGTTGCTCCCAGCAATGACGTCTTGAAATCGCTAGCGACATCAATGTTTCCCCCGTCGCCGCTGGTACCTACGGCGCTGATCGTTGCCGATGAAACGATTCGCCCTGGACCATCGATCGTGACTTCGCCTCCGCTAGCCCCAGCGACGTTGATGTTGCCTGCTGTCGTGGCCGTGTACCCAGACTCCGTCGTGATCGTGACGCTGCCTCCAACACCTGACGTCGCTGACGCATCGATCGTGGCATATTGATCGACGACACCGGAATCAATCTGGACGCTGCCGCCCGACGTCGTTCCTGATGCATCAATGGTTCCCTGAATCAACGCGTCACTGGACTGAACGATGACATCGCCGCCCACGTCACCCGAAGCGTCGATCGTGCCGATCGTGTTGAATTGTCCGGTGTTCACCGCCACATTGTGACCGCCAATCAGACCGCTGTTGATCACGCGACCGCCTGGATTGGTCAGGTACACGTCGCCGCCGCTCATCACGGCGCCGGTTGCCCGCAACGTGCCGCTGTTCTTGATCAACCCAGCTGTTTCGCTGTACCCGTTTTGCAGCGTCGCCATGTCGGCTTCGACATGGGTGACCCCGTTGGCGTAGGTCACAGTTTGTCCACTGCCGACAGTGATCGAGCCACCCGCGCTGGTAATGGTGCCGTTGTTGTTGAACTGATTGCCAATGAAGTGCGCACCGCCCGCACCCGTGTTGATCGTTCCGTTGTTGACGATGCTCGCGGTGGATGACCCGCGAAATGACATCGGTCCGCCATCCATGAATTGGCGGTTGGTCGTGTCAAAGGTCGACGCTGTGAATCCATTCGTGTTGATCACGCCCGTGTTGCCGACGACAACCCCACTCGGGTTCACCAGGAACACATTGCCATTGCTGTTCAGCTGTCCCGCAATCACCGAGGGGATTCCAGGAGTGGTCACCCGGTTCAGGATCGCTGAGCTGGCGCTGGGCAGATTGAAATTGGCCGTGTTGCCCTGGCCAACGGAAAATGAATTCCAATTCACGACGGCGCGATCCGTCGATGCGTTGACGTTCAGCGTATTCCCAACGCTGTTGATTGTCGCAGCACCCGCCACGACATTTCCGCCGGTCGGATTTTGAGCAATCGCGATTCCGGTCGAGGAGGTCGCCCATCCCAACAGAGCCAGGATTTGAAGGCGTTTCAGGTGTCGGCGGCGTCTTCGGCGAATCACAGACGACGTTGAACGGCGGTTTATGTTCACAGCAATCAAACTCATTGGAGCAAAGCGTGCGAGTCTTCGTTTCTGGTGATCGTCGCGACGAGTGGGCGAACTTGCGCCATCGGATGATTCCGAACCCCCTCACCTGGATAGGGGGATGATCGTTGCCTCTTTGTCGCCTGTCAAACGAAAACTGCTCCGGTGATGTTGATTTTTCCGGTGAGTCTGCTTGTGTCGCTCCTGCGGAATTTGGTGGGAAAGCTTGCAATGCGGAAAATTTGTTTCGTCATGCTGCCAGTTTTCAAAGATTCAATTTGCATCTTTAAAAAAACGTGTGCGGGCGGCGGGATGCCGATTCCCCCCACTGGTGAAGCACTGCGACTTCACTTTGGTCGAAAGGCTTGGACACTCACTGTCAAGGATTGGCGAACATGCCCATTAGCACCTCCACCAGTTGGCCACTCGCCTTCTTGGTCTCGCTTTGTTTCGTCGGCCTTGCCCAGGCGCAAAATTACGAACGCTACCAACCGCTCGCAATCTCACCACGGCCACTTCCGACCGACGCAGTTCAATCGGAACCGCTTCAACCGGTGGAGGGCAGTGACAAGGTTCTGGTGGATTCGCTCAACGGGATCATCTTCCTCGATGGCAACGACAAACTGGAACCAGAGGACGCTCATGCTGGCCAACTTGGCATTCAATTTCGTTTTGATGACCCAACATCGTTGGTGCACGGAAATGCAGTGCAGTCCATCGTCAATCGCTATCTGGGCGGACCGGTCACGCTGCGAAACTTGAATCAGTTGTCCCGCGACATCATTCTGCATTACCGTCGCTGCGGCCAACCCGTTGTGGACGTTGCGATCCCCGAGCAGAAGATCACTGCGGGCGTGGTCCAAATCGTCGTCATCGAGCCTCGGATCGGCAAAGTGACGGTCGAGGATGGCTGCTATTTCGAAGCCGAGGACTTGTGCCAGTGGGTCAACTGCACGCGTCGTGGCGACAAAATCTACGAGCACAAGCTCAACAACGATCTGTTCTGGTTGAATCAAAACCCTTTCTACCGCGTTTCAGTCGACATGGAGCCTGGTAAGACCGAGGAGACGACCGACGTCATCTTTCGTGTTGATGACGTGTTGCCAATTCGCGCCTACCTTGGCTACGAGGACACGGGTGTCCGCTCGCTGGGACTCGAACGACTCTACGCTGGCTTCATTTACGGCAATGCGTTTGGCCGCGGAGGCATCCTCAGCTACCAATACACCGCTGATTCCGATTTCAATCGCCTGCACGCACACAGCGTCTCTTATAGCGAGGCGATCAATCGCTGTTACAGTTGGAACACCTACGGCAGTTGGGCCGGTGTCGAACCGTCGATCGCTCCTTTTAACCAAGACGGCGAATCGTGGCAGTTGGGCCTCGGGCTGACTCGGCACCTCGTCCGCAACGCACGACAGGACACAAGCTTGACGCTGGGGGCTGATTTCAAACAAACAAACAACAACCTGGAATTCGGCGGCCAACAGGTTCAAGACAGCGGGGCGGACTTGCTGGAGCTGCGAGGTACCTTTCGTCATTTTTGGCGAGGATGCTGTGAACAATATGGCTTGATCGTCAGCGATACGTTTGTCGGTCCCGGAGGTGGATTCACCAGCGATAACAATCAGGCCGCCTTCAATTCCATTCGTGCCGGCACATCACCCGACTACATCTACACGCGTTTGAGAGCCGAACGGTACGACAACGTCGGCAAAAAGTGGGCCTTGTTGTCACGTTTCACAGGGCAATTGACGAGCGAGCGACTGCTGTTCAGTGAGACACTGGGTTACGGTGGATTCGATTCAATCCGCGGTTACGACATGCGGACTTTCAATGCCGATTCGGGCTGGTTCACCAACTTTGAATTTGGTCCGCGAACTCATCACTGGGGTTGCAAGCAGTCTCCCAATCGCATTCGCATGTTTGGATTCTGTGATATCGGGGAAGGCTTCACACGCAATGCTGTTGCCGGTGAGGTCTCCGACCAATTCCTTGCCAGTGTGGGGCTCGGAACTCGCGTCAGCCTGGGCTACGACACATCGCTACGATTCTCTTATGGTCATGGGCTGGAAAAAGTTCCCGGTGCAGCCACTCGAGATCGTCTGCATATCGGATTCGTACAACAGTTCGGTCCGCGGCCATGAAATCCCTCGGGCACGCGGCCGGACGCAAGCTCGCTCTGCCGTCGGGTATACGCCGCCTCCAAGGAGAATTGCCGGCGGCTCATCTGGGCGCTGTAACGAATCGGGCTGCCTTCAAATCGTTCGGCTTGCACATCCCGAGCACGCATGACGGACTCACGCATCATCGCGCTGGTCCCGCTCGACGCGTCATGCGATGACAACTCTTCAAACGGTACCGCGGGAACCTCGATGTGAATGTCCACCCGGTCCAACAGTGGCCCGGAGATCTTCCCCATGGGCGTGGGATGGTGCCATCCACCCACCATGCAGGGAACTTCGCCCCGGAGGGGCCGACATCGGTAGCTCGGGGCGGAAGCCCCGGGACCGTTGGTGCCCCCTCACGATGTCGCCCCGGACGGGGCCGTCGTGGATGATGTGGCTCGGTATCGGCAGGAAATGGCTGGCACGATCTGCCGCTCCGTGACGATTGCGCGGACGTGTTGCCCAACCGAACGACGGGGCGGTGAAATGCCGGTGACCTTGCGGCCGGTGCTGCCTGTGTCCAAGCGGCCGAACCGCGAAGCGGTGACAGAGGAATGCAAACTGGATGTTGTTGCTTGGTTTGTTTTCTGCCGTCTGTCGTCGCTCCGCGACTGGTTGATTGGGTGCGGCGTCTCGGGACCTTGGGTTGAAACCCAAGGCTGGTCGGCTGCCGTCACTCTGTGACTTTTGCGCGGACGTGTTGCCCAACCGAACGATAGGGCGGTGATATGCCGGTGACCTTGCGGCCGGTGCTATCTGTGTCCATGCGGCCGAACCGCGGAGCGGTGAAATCTGTCAGCCTTGGGTTTCAACCCAAGGTCTGGACGACGGAAAAGACAAAGCAACAGCCGCGGAGCGGCGGCATCTGTCTTCACGTGAATCGCCATACCGGTCCGGCGCTACACCCAGAGGTCGGCGTCAAGGTTTCGGTAGCCGATGGCTTCGGCGAGGTGTTCTTCGCTGATCGCGGGTTCGCCAGCCAAGTCGGCGATCGTTCTGGCAACTCGCAAGATTTTGTCGTGGGCTCGGGCGGACAGACCCAGTGATTCCACGCCGGCTTTGAGCAACGTTTTGCTGGCGGCGCTCAGCTCACAATGCTGCCGTGTTTGCCGGCTGCTCATTTGGGCGTTGTATCGAATCGGGCTGCCTTCGAATCGTTCAGCTTGCACATCCCGAGCACGCATGACGGATTCACGCATCATCGCGCTGGTCTCGCTCGACGCATCGCGAGCCGTCAATTCCTCAAAGGGAACCGCCGGAACCTCGATGTGAATGTCGACCCGATCGAGCAGCGGACCCGAAATCTTCCCCATGTACCGTTCAATTTGGGGCGGTGTGCAATTGCAGCTTCGTCGAGGATCCGAGCGATACCCACACGGGCACGGATTCGCGGCTGCGATGAGCATGAAGTCAGCGGGAAAGGTGGTCGACCGGAGGGCTCGTGAGATGGTCACGACACCGTCTTCGAGCGGTTGTCGCATGACTTCGAGGGTCTTGCGATTGAACTCCGGCAGCTCGTCCAAGAACAGGATCCCGTTGTGGGCCTTGCTGATTTCACCCGGTGCCGGTGGGCTGCCTCCGCCGACCAAACCGGCGTCGCTGATCGTGTGGTGAGGGCTGCGGAAGGGACGGCGAGCCAGCAAGGGTTGTTTGGAAGGCAATTGCCCCACGGCGCTGTAAATGCGAGTGGTTTCGATCGATTCGGCGGGCACCAGCGGAGGCAGGATGGTTGGCATGCGTTTGGCCAACATGGTTTTCCCGCTTCCCGGAGGACCGATCATCAGTAAATTATGGCGGCCGGCCGCGGCGATCGTCATCGCTCGCTTGGCAGACTCTTGGCCTCGGACGTCGGCGAAGTCGACTTCGTATTCGCTGAAGGCTTCAAAGATTTCTTCGACGCCGCTGGGCACAGGCGGCACATCGATCTCGCCGGCAAAGAACGCAACGCACTGGGACAGACTGTCGACGGCGATGACTTCGAGGTCTTCGACCACCGCGGCTTCGGCAGCCGATTCGGTGGGCACGACCAAACCCTTCAGTGATTTGTCCTTGGCGGCCTCGATCGCGATCGACAGGGCGCCTTTGACCGGGCGGGTGATGCCTTCGAGGGCCAGTTCCCCGACCACGGCGTAGTCTTCCAAGCGATCGAGCACCAATTGACCGCTGCCCGCCAGGACACCTAGGGCAACCGGCAGATCGAACGAGGGTGCTTGTTTGGGCAGGTCACCGGGAGCCAGGTTGATGACCACGCGATCTTGCGGGCGGATGAAACCACTGTTGACGATCGCTCGTTCGACGCGGTGCGTGGATTCTTTGACGGCTGCTTCCGGCAAACCCACCAAGATCGTCTTGGGCATCGCGGCTGGAGAGATGTCGACTTCGACATCAACAGGCATCGCTTCGATGCCGAGCAGCGTGAATGTTTTGAGCCGTGCCAGCATCGATTGTGTGCCCTTGCGGAAACCATGATCCAGGTACCGATGATGACGGCGGCGCCCGCACAAAGCAACCAGGGACGCGATTCTCGCCGTGTTTCAATGCTTGGAGGCGACGCAGCCGTCTTAGCGTTGGTTGGCGGCGTCTGCTGCTTCACGGGCCGCGGTGATGGCTGGCAGCAGCAAACCGACCAGCAATCCAAAGGTCAACAAACCGAACACGATTCCAAGGATGAGTTTGAGCTTGGCGGACTGAAAACGTTTGGGAAGACTTCCCGTGGGAGCATTCGGTTCGGTGAGGAATGGGTGTTGTTGGGCAAGGGAACGCCACTGGAAAAGACGGAACAAATACCAGGGGAAGATGATGACCAAACCGATGCCACTGCAGAAAAAGCACAGCACAATCGCCAGCCAAAATTGCCGGGCGTCCTTGATGATCGCTTCCACCTTTTTGACAACGTCAGGTGGGAGGCCTCCCGTTCCAGGGCTGAACGAGGTTTCGGACACGTTGCCGGCAGCGTAAGGATTTTCTGACATCGATGAGAGAATCGTTTGAGAGCGAGAGCGGATGGAATGAAAATGTCGAGCGCAATGCGGGCGGAGGCAGGCTCATGGGAATTCGCTCAATGGGACCAACAAAAAGTAGGAGTGTAAAAAGCAGTCTCGAGCACCCCGTTCATTTTCGGCGATCAACAAGGCCTTCATCTCAACCGGGATTGTACGCGTTCGCTTGCCCGTCACTTGCAAGTAAGTCTGTTGTTGTGCTTGGATCCAGTCTCGAAATTCAGCCTCCGTGGGATCCAGCTGTTCTGGGACATTCCCCTTCTTGAGATACGCCAATTCACCCATTTCATGCTTGACCGAATCAAGGAATTCTTTGGCACTGATTTCAAACGCACCATCGTCCGATTCAAGTGACTTCCAAGCATCGCGGCTTTCAATCGCCCCCGTCAAATGCAAGTGGTACCGCGTCGCTCCAACGGCTTGGAAAGAGATTGTTTCCTTGCTGCTGACGTTCAACGTGATTTTGCGTTGTGTCGGTTGGATCTGCAGGTCAGGAGTGGGCAGTGAGTCTTCGATGAGACGGCGATCGAGATAAAACAGTCGGTTGCCCGAAGCCACGTAGATCTTCGAGGACGTCAGGGCCATCGATCGCGTGACCGGCTGCCTGAGTTGGTGGACGTACACAGAGCGGGGCCCATCCAAGTCGATCCGCGTCGTGGGATTGGACGAGTCATGCGGGAAGAACTCAAGCAAACGCCCAGCCCGATAGACACCCCTGGAAGTGGCATGGAGTGGTTGGTCCGCTGGCCAGTCCTTGAGACTTTCGGGGCGAAGAAGGACGGAATGTTGGGAGCTGTTTTCGCCGACCAAGAGAGACTCGCCCGCGATCCTCGTTCTTCCCGCCAATTGATTGAGCGGCGTCCAGGTTGTCTTGGGGGTTTCCACCAAGGCGGTTTTTCGTTTGGGGTCGCCCGACCACAATGTTCCGTCCCAAATGATCCCGTCCTCGAGCGTGTTGGCAAGGCAGGCGAGTGGATCGCAAAGTGCTGGTTCGATCTCGGTCAGGTCGGAGGCTTTGAGCCGAACCAAAAATCGAAGCGCGAGGCGCTGATTGGCGTCGTCTCGAGTCATGAGGGGCTGCCCGGCTGCCAAGAACTTTCCACCGACAACCTGCAGCGAATCAATCTCGTTGGCGAACTGCACCTCGGCGGTCGCGTTGGTTTCACCGATTTCGAATCTTTGGATTCGCGTTGTCTTCTGACCTGCTTCCTCGGATGCGGTTGCGACAAACAAACTGGTCGCGTTGAACGTGGCTCGTTGGACAGGTTGCGAAAAACCCAGTTCGAACGGGGCCGCATCGTCGCCCTGCCACAGCGAGACTCGCCATCTGCTTTCACCGGGGGTGCGTCCCCACATGACAAGACGCTCACTGTCCGGTCTCGCATGCAACTGAATCGCCTCCATCTGATCGATGGTCTTCGTTGGCAGGCTGGTGTGGACGATTGTGTGAACTGTTTCCAGACCCGCAGAGGTGTTGGCTGACCACTTCATGCGTTTGAATCCGGTGTCTGCAATCGCTGGCGTGAAGGTTGTGTCGGCAGCGACGCGGTGGACTTGATCCAGGACAGAAGCACCCTCGAGTTCCACACTTTCCAATTCACCTTCGTACTGAATTGGGAGGGACATAGGCACTCCGACTTGTGCTTCGATCAGCTCGGGGGCTCGTTTGAGTTCTGGACGAGGCACCTTGTTCAAGTCAAAGATCAAAAGATCTCGTTGAGAGACAATCAGGACGCGTTGGTCGTCTGTGTCGGCAAAGACATAGCACGTTCGGCGTTGGGGAAGATCCGGGTCGGGCTGGAGGGGGTGGACGGGGCGTTCGGGGGCATCGGACGCAGGCAAGGCGGCAGGTTCGGTTGGCGTTGCGATCAGCTCGGGCGGGGGCACATATTGGTTTCGCTGGCCACCGTAGTTCGAGCGGCGATCCTCCTGGATGGATCTCATGGTGGACTCCGCCCGGAAGGGGCGTGCTGCTTCCATCTTTTCGGAGATCAACCTATGCCCTTCGATGGATTGCAAGCCCACGCTCATCTCGTCCACGAACACGGCAACGTTCTCACCGCACCACCAAACATTTTCCAGATGCGAGGGAGCCTGTTTCGCCTCCATCAACGGGGTCGGGAAGGTCTCCAACAGGGCGGGCGATTCCCAAAAGGATTTTGACAACGGGTCCCCATTGACCGCCGCGGTCAGTGAAAGCTGTCGCTGAAGATTGGAGGCTGACGCGGCATCCTCTGGGAACTTCGCGGTGGTGGCCGATTGGCGAGTCTCAGTGCCGTGGTGATACCGCCAGCGAGGAAAGTTCTGCAGGAACGCGAGCCGAGTTGTTGAAAGTCCCGCATCCGGAGCTGGAACCGTTTCAACTTCCTCGGTTTCCAGGTGAACGCGGTAATGGCTGAGGTATTTTCGAACGTGGAGCAGATTGGGATCATCCGGTACGAACGCCAGTTCTTTCCATCGTGGCGAGTTTCGTTCAGCTTGCTCGGTGAGGGGTTCCCAAGCAATCGACAGTTGCTTGGATCTACGCAGATCGGAATCGGATTCGAAGACCGCATCGTCCCGCCAAAACACAACCTTGGCCGGATCCGCGGCATTGACCGCGACGCGTCGAGCCTGCCCCCAGTCCAGTTGCGCGAAACTGGGGCCGACGTCTCCTTGGAGGATGGATTCCATCTCGAAGGCCAGGATCCCGGTGGGATGGCCTGTCACATAGAGTTGATTGGATGACTCGTGATAGCTCGCGTCGGTGACTTCGAAATCGAATTGAAAGCGTGTGGCCGCAGGATGAGACGAGAGGGCCGGCGTCAGTCGGGACTCGAAGAGCGTCGCTCGTTCCAAGTGGGTGCGGACGAATTTGGCCTCCTCGGGGAAGGACCCCATGGGTATTTCAATTGGCCGGTTCGTGATCTTGGCCTTCATTCGCAGCCATGGGATCGCATTCGAGACCCCACTCAAGACATTGAAATGATCAGCGTTTTTTTGGGTCCGAAGGGTCACCTCGGTTCCCTGCTTCTCGAGTTGAGAGACAAATTGTTGGCTGGATGCGAGTGGAATCACATCATCCTCGGTGCCATGAAGGATCAGGGTTGGGACATTGATCTTGGCAACGTGAGCGGATGGCAAAAACTGCCGGATTGCCTGAGGGAAACGGCTTGGCATGCCAGCCAGTTCCGTCGTCAGCGATTGCAGATCGGCCGCGCTGATCGTCGTCGCGGGAGCAAACGTGACGCAACCTTTGATTCGCGAGTCGAATGCCGTGAGCATCAGAGCGTTTCGGCCGGCGGAACTGTGCCCGACTGCAAAGAGTTGGTCGGCGTCGATTCCCGGTATCTTCTGCAGGGCGTACTCGATTGCATTCAGTCCATTGACCAAGCCAGCATGAGAGGATTCATGGAGCAAGAACGCATCGCGCAGCTCGCCAATCGTCTCGGCATTCTCCTTCAGTTCGCCATCCGTTTCATAAGCGACAACTGCGAAGCCAGCGTAGACGTAAGGAATTGCTTCCGGCAAATCGCCCGGCGACAATTTCTTTCCCGTGAAATTGGTCGCACCCGCCGCCGCAAGGAAGATGCAAGGGATCTTCTCGCTGGGCAATTTGTCCGGCAAGTAGATCATCAGCCGATCGTTGTTGCCCGGCTCCGAATCAGGAATCCCCAAGTCGACCTCATAGGCCAGTGCACCGGGATAGGATTGGGAGTCGCCCAGCTCAGGCAATGATTGACCAAGCGATGCCACGGGGGCGAGTTCTTGGACGCCTCTTTGGTTTGCGATCGAGGTGATCCCACCGCGACCACACCCCGTCACAAGAATCGGCAAGGTGCAGCAGAGTGCCGCGCAAAGTAGCGAACGGAAACAGATGCGAATGCTTGTTGGTGGGCTCTCGCGTAAAATCTCAATGTTCTGACTCGCCATCACTGAATCCTGTCAGGAGAACACTGCGTTCGTGTGCAGCGTGAGTTGTTCGGGCGAGACTCGCCGCGACAAAACCCGGGCCCGTGAGTATAGCCGGACGGTGACCTGAGTGGCGTTCACGCCGGATTCAATTGGACGTTCCTGTTGGTCGCCAACCGCGACGGAATGCTTCGAACGCGTCGCGAACGGCGGCGGGAGCTTGCCGACGGTTGCCGCTGTCTTGCAGTCCACGCAAGCCATCTTGTTGGCCAGAGGCGGATTGCGAACGCATGGATTGCGGGGCACGCATGCCCAAACTTCGCAGGGCTTCTTCCACGTCGGATCGGTCCAAGTTGGGATCCGTGCCCGGTTGGTCAATCGGTTTGACGTTTTGCCAACGCTCACGGAAACGTTGCAAGTCTTCCGGCGTCCACTTCAAACGGTCGAGCAAGTTCGGGTCCGGGTCTTGCCGAGTTTCGTCGAGGTAATCGAGCGCCATGTCGGTCGCGCGTTTGGTGTACTCCAGATCGGCCGGGTCAGCGGGAGGCAACTCGGTGTTGGATTCACCGTCGCCGTGGAGGTTTCCGCTGGCCGTGGAATTCCCATTGAAGTTGGAGGAATCGCCAGCTTGCGATCCCGCCGTTTCAGACCCGGCTGTTTCGGACCCGCCGGGGGACGCTTCGGAGTTGCCAGGGTTGGATGAGTCTTGGTCACCGCCTGATTCGTTGGGGGCACCTTGTTCATTCGGGGCGCCTTGTTCATTCGAGGCACCTTGTTCCGAGCCATCGCCAGATTTCGAGTCATCGCCAGCGGAGGAGTCTTGGTTGCCAGGATCTGGGGAGGCCGATTCGGAGGAGCCAGTCTCGGATGGTTCACCCGAGGCGTCGCCATCGTCGGAGGAGGGTGAACCGTCTTGAGGTTGCCCGGGATCGCCTGCTTGCTCTCCAGGCTGTCCCGTTTGCGAGTCGGACGATTCTGAACCTGGGTCTCCCGACTCGGTCCCAGGTTCTCCCGATTCGGTCCCTGGCGCTTCTTCTCCTGCCGCATCATCGCCTGACGGCGAGCCTTCTGACGAAGGGTCCTGCGACGGAGAACCTTCCCCGGCCTGGTCGTTTTCGGATTTGTTGTCACCGGAAGCATTGTCGCCGGACGGATCGCCACTGGATTGGTCGGAACCGTTCTGCTTCGACCCCGGTTCGTTGGACCCATTCGCGTTGGAGTCGTTGGATTGTGACTCGGAGTCGGGGCCCTCTTGGTTTTCGCCTGGCTGTTGTTCACCGGGGGATTGCTGACCAGCGTTTCCAGCTTGTTGCTGGTTCTCTTGTTGTTCTTTCAGGTACTCGTTGATGCGTTCGAAAGCTTCCGCGTCATCTTGCGGCGCGGATTGAGGCGAGCGGGAACCACCGGGCTCCTGCGAGCCTTCTGCGGTTCCAGCCGCGTCACTGGATCCGTCTTGGTCGCGACCTGATTCAGACGATCCCGATGAGTCTTGCTGACCAGCGTCACCGTTTGGCTGGCCGTTGCCTTCCTGGTTTGGGGGTTGCTGACCGGGGGCTTGGTTGCCTGGCGGTGAACCTTCGGCTGGTTGTTGGGCGTCGCCGGACTCACCGGCACCTGGTTCGTCTCCGCTCGATTGGTTCGGGTCTTCCGACATCGCATTGGGATCGCTCGAACCTTCGCCTGCGTTGCCAGTCGATGCGTCACCGGGTTCGGAACCGTCGCTGCTGCCCGGGTTGGCGTTGTTGTTCCCGCTGTTGGAATCGGATTCTGACGGATCGTTGGGGTCGGAGTCGCCGTCCGAAGATTCGCCATCCGCAGAGTTGCTGCCTGAGGAGTTACCGTCGGACTCGCCGCTGTTTTCGTTTTCGCCGGTTGGTTCCGAGTCGGATTCGCCGGAACCGCTTTGGCCTTCACCGCCCTGGCCACCTTGTTCGGATGGTCCACTCTCGCCGCTTCCACCGCCGCCTCCCGATTGACCTTCTTCGCCCGGTCCGGAGCCATCGGGCGAGCCGCCATCGTCAGGGGTTTGCCCGTCGTTGTCGTCTTGTTCTTCCGGGGTCTGGGGTTCGGGGGTACGTCCAGCGACAATTTGCAGACGTACCGGTTCGGTGCGTGTGACGCCAGGCTGGATGCTGGGGTTGTTTGCATCGCGTCGATTGTCGGTGGCAATCGCAACGACTTCCACTTCGTCACCGACCATCAAACGTGACGAGCGTGCTCCACGGCGGCCAACGCTGGCCAGGATCATTCGCGAGGGGCGGAAGCGATACTCAGCGATTTGGTTGCCCTTCGCACCGGCCTCGTTCTTCCACAGCGAAGCACGAGCGATCACATCGATGCCGCGCCGGATTTCGATTTCGATTTCAGACAACCCAAAGTCCACATCCGCTGCGTGGATCTCGAACAGTTGTTGAGCGTCCAGCGGAACGGGTTTGGGCGATTGGCGGGGCACCACGATGGTGATCTCCGGTGGCAGATCACGAATCACTTCGATCGGATAGATGATCGGGTCGGAGTTGGATTGTTCGGCTTGGTCCCAAACGCGAATGCGGTAGCTGGTCAGTTCCACGGCACGGGTGGCCACTTCGCCACTGCGCAGATCAAAAGGCAACTCCAGCGACGAGCCATCATCGCTCAGTGTCATCTCGCGAACGCCCGCGGTGGCCCGGGTCTCTTGGCCCATGGGTTTGGGATTGAACTCGACCACGGCGCGAGCGACCGGGCGATTGACTCGGGCTCGCAAGATCACACGCGTTCCATCGACGCCTCGAATCGAACCGCTGCGACGAATGCGGGTGGTTTCTCCGGTGTACGCCGGTGGTTGGTATTGGACCTCGGTGACGCTGACGACGGGCGTGTCACGAATGGTCCACTCAAACGGTCCGGCCACCGCATCCCCAGCCACAATCTCATAGCGCTGGACCCCGGTGGCTTGATGCGAAACGCGGATCGATGCGGTGTGAGCGACGGTCGATCGGGTGGCCGTTGCTTCGTCGACTTGCATCTTGGTGGCGCGGCCTTCAGAGGCTTCGTCGCCAGACGTGCTGTTGGATTCGTCCGGGTTCAACCAGCGGAACTCGACCGTTTCATTGTCACGCAGGCCACGAACGTTGGCAGCAACCTCCACCGTTCGTCCGGCCAGGATCTCTGCGTCGCCTGGTTGAACGTCTGTGATTTGGACCCGGTTGGCTGGCCGGATGTCGGCTGCGGGAGCCATCAGTCGCGCGGCCGATTGCAACGCGTTCTTGGGGGAGGCGATCGCATAGATCACCAACACGGACAGCAACGCGATTGTTGCGATCCACCAACGCAGCAGCCCGGTGGCTTCCTCGGGCAAGGCATCGATCGAGCGTAGCTTCGCGGCGGTGGTCGCGCCGATGGACTGGACGACGCGCTTGGAAAGCTGGCCTTTGGAGGCTGAGCCGCCCGCGGAATCTTGGGCCGTCAGGGTGATGTAGCTGGAAAGAGCGTGCCCCAGTTCGGGATGGTCTCGTTCGAGAGCCCGGGCGGCGTAGTCGGCTCGAACCGACGATCGCAGCACGGGCCAGACTGAACGCACGGCGTGGACGACGGCGGCGACGATCGCGATCGCAGCGATCACCAACCGGCCGATCGTTCCGGGCGACCAAATCCATTGGTCCATCACGATCCAGGCCAGCATCGCGGCCATGCCCACCAAAACACCGCGAAGGATTTGACGTGTCAGTTCGGCTCGCCAGAGCGCGGACCGAGCCGCATCGATTCGCGACTGAATCAAGGCATCGTACGCCGGTTTCGCTGCCCCCGAAGCCGCCCGAGATGGAGGGTCGGGCGAGGGCGTTCGCGAATCAGAGGTGCGGGGGGACGAAACGACGGACACGCGGTCTATCCAAAAAGGAATCAATCAAACGTCGCAAGCTGCCGATGGCGACGAGAACGCAGGCACTCGAAACACTCTCATTCTATTTGATCGGCGATCCGAGCATCTTGGAACCATCGATCTCCCTCGACAAAACATTTGCTCGGTTGAAAGGTGTATGTTATTTGCGGCGAAGAAAGTTCGGCTTCTCAGCCTTGATTGGGTGAGTCCAAACGCTCCATTCGGGGTGGCTTTGTTCGTTTGCAACGATTTCGCGGGCATCTGCCTGAATACACCGGGCTGTTTTGTTCGAGATTTGTTTTCGGTGAACGATCATTGTGAACATATTGGGGATGTATCAAAGAAGCGGATCGACCGGGCAGTGCGCTGTTCCAAGATCTTCGATTTGTTGTCGATCACTTTCAGTCGACTTTCCGATCCTGCCGCCTTGGGGCAAGATACAGACGGCGATTCGTGAGATTGACACCGTTTTCAGTCTGGCGCGGCACGGATTTCAACCTCAACCTTTTCCACCTATTCCAAATCGGCCATGAGATACGCTTTTCGGCTCGCAGAACTGCTTGGGCACACACCTGATCGGCGGAAACGCCCCGGTACGATCAAAGCGATCGTCGAGCACACCGGATTGGATCGACACCAGGTGGCTTCGCTGCTGAAGAACGAAGCCAAGTACATCCCGCTGGATGCCCTGTCGCGGTTGTGCGATTACCTGATCGATCAAGGGCACGCGACCGCGGATCAGTTGCCCGGCGCCCTGTTCGCCGTCAACGCAGAAAACTTCTGGGAGCAATTGGCTCGCCGCAGTGACATCGAAATTGTGGTCGGTGTTCGCCAAGGCGAAGGCAGCGTCTCCCCTGAGAACGCGATGGTGGTTGCCAGTGACTCGGTGCTGGTCGGCGAGCTGCTCAACGGAATCTCGACCTTGGGCGGTGTGGCCAAACACATCGGCGAAGGGACCGAGACGAACGCCACGACTTCGGTGCCCATGCCCGACCGGATCCAACAATCGTTGGTTTGGAGCCCCGGCCAAGTCACCTTGGAAGACGCTCGTTCGCGTGCGACGGAGGTTTTCGAAGGCTTCACCGAAGCTCAAGGTGACCGCGGGATGGTTTGCATTGGCAGCGTGAAGAGCAACCCGGTCGTTGAATTGCTGTTCTCCGACGCGTTCGGATGCACACCGTTCGTGACCGAAGACGACGTGGACGACGTTTCGGCACGCAGTTGCCCATTCTTCCTTCGCTATCGTGACAACGACCCGAAACCGGGTGCCGCTTCGGCTGGCATGCGGTTGAGCAAGAACATGGACGCCCCTGAACCGGGCTTCTACTACGAAAAAGACGATGGCACGTGGGAGTACGCGGGCGGACAGGGCAAAGACACCGCCCTGGTGTTCTACCTGTTCCACGAAGCTCTCGGCCGTTTGGACATGGTGCTCAGCGGTTTCTCCGGCCGAGCGACTCGCTTGCTGGCCAAGACCCTGGCGATCCGCGGCGAAGAATTTTGGCCACCCGTCTACCACGAAGCAGGCGTCCAAGTCGGTGCCTTCTTGGTTCAGTACGACGATGCGGAATCCAAACCCAGCCGCGACGATCTGCTCTACAACACCGGCGGGGCTGCCAAAATCATGCCTCTGTCCCGCGAAGCGATCGCACGCCGAATGGCTCGCCGCTAGGGCGAACAGAACCCGTACGATGGACTTCCGAGTCCGTCGTGCTGGCGTCTTCGACGGGCTAGGAAGCCCGTCTTACGGATTTTGACGCCCGTCGAGGGGTGTTCTTCGTCCAAGGAAACGATCGGCCGCGAACCTGAAAGCGGGTGCGGGTGTCTCCGGGGCGACTCGGGCCTTTTTAGCTCACCAGCTTTTTCAACGTGCCGGATGCAGTGTTTCCCGTTGCGTTTGCGTCTGGAAAGACCAAACTAAACCCCCCGTTTCCCTCCCCACTTTGTTTCTCCGTCTCCTGACCACTCATGTTTGATTGCGTTGCACTCGTCGGTGCCACCGGTGCCGTCGGCCGAATCGTTCTGGACCAGCTCCACGCTCGCAAGTTCCCAATGCGGAAACTGCGATTGCTTGCCTCGGCTCGCAGCGCCGGCACCCAGGTTCGTTTCGGCGATGAAATGCTGACGGTGGAACTGATGGAACCGTCCGCCTTCGAAGGCGTCGACCTGGTCATCGCCAGCACCCCAGACGAAGTCTCAGCCGAGTTCACCCCTTGGGCGGTCAAAGCCGGCGCCATTGTGGTCGACGAAAGTGCCTATTGGCGGATGGACCCGACCGTTCCATTGATCGTTCCCGAAGTGAACCCCGAAGCGGTCGATGGTCACCAAGGTGTCATCGCCAGCCCGAACTGCAGTACGACTCAAATGGTCGTTGCACTGGCGCCCCTGCACAAAGCCGTGGGCATCCGCCGGGTCATCGTCAGCACCTATCAGGCGACCAGCGGGGCTGGCTTGGCCGGCAACGTCGAACTGGAATCCAGCACACGCGCCAGCCTCGACGGGCAAGCCCATTCACCGGAAACGTTCCAGCATCCGATCGGGTTCAACCTGATCCCTCAGATCGGATCGGAAAAGCATCTCGGCTACACCAGTGAAGAGATGAAGATGGTGCACGAGACCCAAAAGATTCTCGGTGACGATTCCATTCAGGTCTGCCCAACCGCTGTTCGTGTTCCGGTTGCGATCGGGCACAGTGAATCGATCTTGGTCGAAACCCGTGAGCCGATCACCGCCGAAAAGGCTCGCGAGCTGTGGGAAGCCGCCGACGGAATCACCGTGGTCGATGACCTGAATGCCAAGTCCTATCCCATGCCGCGTGATTGCGACGGCAAGGACGATGTCTTCATCGGCCGAATCCGCCAGGACATCAGTTCCGACAACGGAATCGCGTTTTGGTGTGTCAGCGACAACCTTCGCAAAGGTGCCGCGACCAACGCCGTTCAAATTGCTGAACTGCTGGCCAAGAAACATCAGCCCGCCGCTCGATGATGAACTGAGTCGCTGTGTCAAACCCTTCAGAATGCCGGATGCGATCATGAAACAAGTCGTCACCGTCGTTTCACCGCACCTGGCCGAGAACGTTCTCGCCGCCCTGCGTCGGGCTCCGCTGGAAGGGTTGAGCGTGATGGAGGTCAAAGGCTACGGCCGTCAAAAAAGCTACCTCGATCAGTACCAAGACACCGAGTACTCCGAGGCCTTTGTGCCCAAGGTCGAGATCACGCTCTGGGTCGATGACCTGCGTCTGGAAGAGGTCCTCGACAAGATCGTCGCGGTCACTCGCACCGGCCGCATCGGCGACGGCAAGATCCTGGTGATGCCGGTTGCGTCGTTCATTTGATCGAAGCGACTAGCGATTAAGCAGGTCGGCTGGAATGATCGGGCACAACCCATGTGAGCCGTTTGGGCGTTCGCCCCGGTTGCGCGTGAAAACCGTGGCTAACGCCAACGGCTCACATACCCGATGACACCTGCGTACCTGTTTGGCAACTAGCGACTAGCGGTCTGTCACAGCTAAAAGTGAGGGTTGATCGTAGTGGACGAGGCCACGAGTCCTTGGATTCGACGCCAGTTCAGGACTCGTGGCCTCGTCCACTACCCTAATAACAAGTCCTGACAGACTACTAGCAACTAACGTTGCGCTGCGTTGCACCGGCCGAATTCTGGTGAATCCGGCTGCCGTCAGCACTCTCGCAGGCTCAGGCATCGTTCTTTCGCGACCACGATGTGGTCCAACACCGTGATGCCGATCAGCTTGCCGGCCTCGGTCAATCGCTCTGTCACCGCGTGATCTTCGCGGCTGGGCGTTGGGTCACCCGACGGATGGTTGTGGACCAGCAACACGGCCGCGGCCGCGTCTCGGATCGCCGGCCGGAACACTTCGCGGGGATGCACCAGAGAACTGTCCAGCGTGCCAACGGTGATGCGATGCGTACGAATCGGTTTGTGTTTGGTATCGAGCGTCACGATGTGGAACTCTTCCTGCACCGCATCGCCAGCCAGGTAAGCGAACTTCTGCGCGCAGTACTCGGTCGCTTCGGTGGTGCTGGTGATCTTGACGATTTGCACCGGACGTTCGCGAGCCGCTTCGGTTGCCCGGCGGCCCAGTTCAATCCCGGCCATGATCTGGCAGTAGCTGGCTTTCGTCACTGCTTTGGTGATGTGCCGCAATTCCGAAACGCTTTGTTCGCGAATCGCGTCGAGTTCCTCGTCAAAGTGATTGGCCAGCTTCGTGCCTCCTGTCGTGGCCGATTCACCCACCACACCCACGCGAATCAGAATCGCCAGCAGGTCTGCGTTGGAAAGCGATGCGGCGCCCTCTCGGAGCAAACGTTCTCGTGGTCGTTCTTCTTCCGGTCGCTCTTTGACTTGATCGCCGTGGATCTGATCTTGGATCCAGCGGTCGATCAATTGGATCGGGTCCGTGGAGGCCCAGGTGTAGTGAAGTTCATCGTCGGAATGAACGCGTTCCAGCACACCGGCTCGGACCACTGCATTGATGGTTCGGGTGACAAAGGCGGCCTGGGTTTCCTCCACCAAATCCGGCAATTCGCTCTGGCGAAACTGGGGGTGGTAGGCCAGCGGGTACAGCACGGATTGCAAACGTTGACGTCTGGTTTCGCTCATGGGGCAGCCCTTCGTCCGCGATCATCTAGAAATTCCAACACAGCGAAGATACCCTAAATTCACTCGACGCCTTTTGTTGGGCATCCATTTGACCCGCCCGCGACCTCGGTTTTTATCGCAACATGCCATCCATCTTTTCGAAAATCATCGCCAAAGAGATCCCGGCGGACATCGTCTACGAAGACGACTTGTGCCTGGCGTTTCGTGACATCGCCCCGAAAGCCCCGACGCACATCTTGGTCATCCCCAAGCGCGAGATCGTGTCGCTGGCGGATTTGACGGACGAGGACCAAGAGGTGATGGGCCGCTGCGTGGTGGTCGCATCCAAGGTCGCTGCGGACGAAGGATTGGGCGACGGATATCGCTTGGTCGTCAACACGGGAGCCGATGGCGGGCAAGAAGTCCCGCACGTCCACTTTCACCTGCTCGGCGGCCGCAAAATGACCTGGCCACCAGGCTGAGCCCCGCCCCCGCCCCCGTACGACCACACGCCAACGTAGCCGGATTCGCCAAGAATTCGGATCACACCCGCCGCGTCAGCAAGGCATCTCTGTCGCACGACCAGAGTAGAACATTTGTCTCAAATGTTGCGTCGAGCCCCGCCCCCGTCCGTGCCTCGTTGTTTCCCCTTCACCACGCGATCCCCGGCGCAGAAGGACTGACGCCTCCTTCATCCGTAGCCGGATTCGCCAAGAATTCGGACCCCACCCGCCGCGTCAGCAAGGCATCTCTGTCGCACGATCAGAGTAGAACATTTGTCTCAAATGTTGCGTCGAGCCCCGCCCCCGTCCGTGCCCCGTTGTTTCCCCTTCACCACGCGACCCCCGGCGCAGAAGACTGACGCCTCCTTTATCCGTAACTGGATTCGCCAAGAATTCGGACCGCACCTGTCGCCGCTCCGCGGCTTGGAGGACGCGGGTTTGCAACCGAGACCTCGGGTTGAAAACCCGAGGCTGACAACTGTCACCGCTCCGCGGTTGTTGGCACCCACCGACGCGCACGACCAGTCGCGGAGCGACGACAGCCGAGAGCCTTGGGTTTTCAACCCAAGGTCATCCGCCTGCTGCACACAAGCCCTCAAGTCGCGGAGCGACGACAGTTGGTCGCCGCCGCCAAATGATCCCCGGGGACACTCCCCGTGCGATGGGCTCCCCAGCCGTCCACACCCGATGGAAATCCGCCGCAACCGCAGGCCCCCACTCACCAACTTGACCCTTTTTCGTGCTGCTTTCGAATTTTACCCCCGCTCCCCATTCAATTTGGGTGGAGTTTGCCGGCTGAGGTGCCGATGACGAAGCAAGGCGATTCATTCAAGTCGAATGGATCGTTCGTTTGTCCTCCCACCTGTTCGAGACACGGATCGTCCCGATGAAATCCTCCTGTGCTGTCGTGTTGACGCTGGTCTGTTTGCTGATGTCGACCGGATGTGTCGGTCCCATGTGGAACGCTTGCGGCCCCTGTGGTCCCGGAGTCGGTTGCGACAGCGGCGCCTGCGGTGACTCGTGTGGCGGCTGTGGCTCCTGCGACGGATGCGGCGAACTGTACATCGACCCGTGGATCAACGAACCCGCCGATTGCTACGACCCATGTGATTCGTGCGGCAACTACAACGGCCAATCCTGTGGCAAGTGCCGAGCGGTCTTCTCCGGCATCAAGAGCATCTGGGGATACAAATGCGACGACGGTTGCAGCACCGGATGCGACAGCTGTGCGGGCGGTCGACCCTTTTTCCCGCCTGCTGATCTGGGTGGATGCGATGGCTGTGGCGGATGCGACTCGTGCTCGGGTGGCTGCGATTCCTGTTCGGGCGGGTGCGATTCCTGTTCCGGCGGATCGTATGGTCACTCTTCCGATGGCGTGATCCTGCACGAAGGCGAAACGATCATCAGCGACAGCGGTCACGGGCAAACCTCGACCGTGGCAGCCCGCACCGCGCAAAACCGTCGCAGCTCACCGGCTCGCCAGATCTACCGCACGCGATCCGTCAACGGGCAGCAACCCACGTTGGCTTACTGAGCAGAAGGTTGAAGCAACGGCTCGACCTGGCAAACTCTCCAACCTCGATGGTTGACCTCCGCGATGACCTGAGCATCAGCCTGGTCGGGCACAAACACGCAGACGTCGTTGGCATCCAACGAGTCCAAGTCGACATCGCCGAGTGACCGCCATTCGTTTTCCGCGGTCCAGCCCTGGTCGCGACCTTCGGCTTGATAGCGATAGCGTTCTTCGGCGGGCAAGCCATCTCGAACGGCTGCCGGGCCGTAGACGACCGGTCGCACCCCCATGGCGGTCGCGGCCGATCGCCGAATCGCGATTCCAAACGGTTCGTAGTCCCACCGCGAGACGTGGGACCGAAACGTTCGCCGCCGCAGCAATTCTGGCAGCGGCACGGCGGACAGGCAAACCACACGGTGTTCACTCTTGGACGTCGTCGCTCCTGCAATCAAACGCCGCATCCGCACGATGCGTCGCAGCGAGTCCAGCGATTCTCGCGAGGCCGCCTCGTCGGACCCCAGCAGCATCTCGTCGTAGTACTGAGGCCACGACTGGCCCGGCCAAGGCCCATCGCACCGACGCGTGCAGTGAACCAACCATTCGTCTTGCTCGAGCACGGATGGCATCGGCGACACGGTGGGGGAACTTGGTTCGCGTCGCGGCAAGGGTTCATCGGAAGCAGTGGAGGACGTTCGAGGCAGGAACCTTCCCAGGGCCCCGGCTTCCAACACGCGTTCGGCTGCCTTGGGATCGTCCATGCCGACTCGGACACCAAACGGATCGACTTCCAAGCGACGCAGGACCGCCTGTTCGATCTTGCCTCCGCGACGTAGGTGCAACACATCGACGCGGTCCGCCACCGCGATGATCCACTCATCCCGATGTTGGGCGATCTTATGGAAGGCGATGTTGGGTGGCAGCGAGCCGAGTTGTTCGGGCGAGGCCAGTTGGGAGGCGTCCCAGCGAACCAGCGGCAGGTCGAACGTCTTGGCCGCTTGAGTGACCCAGGGTTCCGCCGCCGACTTCTGGATCGTCACCACGTGTTCGCGGTGCTCGCGAGCGTCCATCATGGAAGCTGCCAGTTGCCGGGCCATTTCGCGGTGTCGGACTGGGCTGTGCCCCAACCGGCTGCAGATGGGGGCCAAGACCGGGTGAGGCCCCCCGTGGAGGATTCGGCAGCAGGCGTCGAAGGTAGGTGGAGTCAGTTGCTGGGCCAGGCCAGGCAGCAGATGCAGCAGCCGTTGCCACCGCCGCTGGGCCCGTTTTTCCGCACCGGGGCCGTTGTCAGGGGCGGGGGAGCGGTCTGGGTTGGGTTGCGAATCAGAACGCATGGCCGAGCCGTGGAAAGCGGAACGGAGCCCTTGGGAGGGCGAGATCGGGAGCGAACGTCTGTCCACGTTAGCAGTTTTGCGGGTCCGGTTAGGCAGGCGGCGTCAAAACGAATCCCCCCGGAATGAAAATCCAGAGAAAACCCGCCTTGAATCGCCGCCGGGCACCAGCTAACATTCGCCCCACACGAGTCGGAAACGACTCGGAATCCCCTGTAGCTCAGTTGGTAGAGCAGGCGGCTGTTAACCGCCTTGTCGCAGGTTCGAGTCCTGCCGGGGGAGCTGAGAGATCAGTCTCCAAGCATTCTGACCCCGTACAACCCAGCGTTGTACGGGGTTTTTTTGTGTCGTCGCTCTCAGGTCCCAGTGATCCCGAGAGGCGTGGGCCGGACCAAGCGGAGCGCTGTTCCGGCAATCCAAAGCGGATCGGGTAAGATGGCTGGCACGATCCGTTTCCATCCGTTTCCCAGCAAGATGAGCTGGAGGAAGCTAAACGCCTTTCGATCGAACTGATGAAGCGGGGCAGCTACCAAGTCGCGTGCAGTGACGAGGGCTTGATGAGTTATGAAATTGAAGACTGCTTGAAACCAGTCATCAAGGCGGTCAAACGTGTCGGTGGTGAATCGGCAAAGCAATGGCTGTCAAAATGATCAGAGCTGATGAAGGAGGCTTCATTTGCGACGCGGAACTAGGAAAGTTGGCGGAGTCGAAATCGTGAAGATTACTTATCCAGCTTGGCTGACCAAGTGTGACCCGGCTGAGATCGGAGAGGCCTACGAGGAGGCTACCGATGATTGCTACGGAGACGAGCAGGCCTCGGGCTTAGTCGACATGGCCATTCAAGAAATCGTTGTACCATTCACCGCAATCGCCCTCGGGAAACGGGTCGAAGTTGTCAATGCTGCTCCTGCTACGAACGCTGCTTGGGGCGTCGATCTGATCGTCAAATCAGGCAAGAAACAGTTTCCAATTTCCGCCTCATCAGTCGAACTCTGTGAACCGTTTCCTGAAGGCCATCTCTATCTCGCTGCGTTGCTAGTTTGGCACTCCAAAATGTGACATGCATCGTAGACAAACGTGAAGTGACTCCGGGTCTCAATAGTCGCTGGCCGGTTTGCCGTTCGCGTAGAGGCGTACCAACCGACAAGGCAATTCCAAATCGCTGTTATCGTAAACCAAGACATGGGGCAAGCATGCAATGGCTCGCTGAAGGTTTGCTTTCGTTCGCTCGAATCGCGATTTTAACTTTTCATCGGGCACGTCATGCCCACCCTGGCTGGTGCGCATCGCTACGCGTCGGATCGATTCACCGACATCATGCACCTGAATAAAGATCAACGCCACGGTGTAGTCCGCTTCAGCGTACCTGGCGAGAGTGTCTACTTTGTCGCCGACGGGATCGGAGAGCACCGTTTCAAAGATAAAACTCTCGCGCTGACTCACGAGCGACGATCGTATTGCTGCTGCCACCTCAGCCGCTTCGTAAGCGCCGATCTCCAGTCCCTCAGCGATGACATCCGCGTTAATGAAACGAAGTCCACAGTCGGAAAGAAAGGATTCAAAGAAGGTTGATTTGCCCGCGCCATTCGAGCCGGCAATGGCGACAACGATGGGCCTTTGGTCAAGGAACGCAAACGGCAGACTCAATGTTCGTTCTCGACTTCCACAAACTGCCGTTCGACAAATCGACCAATCGTTTCCGTGCCGTCGGCTTCAACGCGTCGAAGTAGCTCCTGATTGCCGTGGACAGGCTTGTAATGTGGATAGGGACGCTTCTCCAGATAAGCGTCAACCTGCTTGCGACCTTTGGCGGTATCGACATCAGCAATCGCTTGGGAAAGGGAACGCTCGGAACCGGACCGCTGAAGCAACATCGAACGGTCGCCGCGCAGAAGTGGTTCGATGGATTTTCCCAATCCGGCCCAGAATTCAATCTGTCCGGCGATGCTTCGCTGCGAGAACGGCACAACCGTTCGTGCGTCGTCGACAAGTTCGTCCGATAGTTTCACTGGCTGTCCCATGAATCACCTCTACCTACATGGTAGCATTTTGCTACCGACCAGTCCAGCAATTCCGAAAACCAGAGCGAAGCGGACGCGAAACGTGTCTCTGCTTGTTCGTCAGGCGCCGTGATTTGCGGTGTTTTTGGCCGTTCGACGTGAACCACTCAGGCAACCGAGCCAACCCCGATTTGAGCTGAATTTAGAAAAGCGAAAACTCTCGCGAACCAATCAACGCCCGTCGGTCAAGCATGACCCGCGGGCGTTTCTCGTTTCCGCCCCCTCAGGTCCCAGTGATCCCGCGAGGCGTGGGCCGGAACAAGCGGAGCGCTGTTCCGGCAATCCAAAGCGGATCGTCGTGTGTTGCTGGAACGGCGTCGCGTTGTTCCTTGGTCCGGCCTACTTCAATCGCTGAATGCTGCCATCGGCTGTTCGCAAAACCGGTTGATGTGAAAGCTTGGTTGGCGTCACGGTGCGAAACGCAAATGAACTGAGGTTGTCATTCGATGCGATTGCAGAACTGCGAGACCGCAGGTTTGGATTGCCGATACGAGACGATTCTTACATCGAGACCGTGCGACTTCGTTTTCAAAAACGCTCTTTCGATCGCGCTGATGATCCAGGCGTCGTCATTGCCAAACACGCCTCCGCCGAGCAGCGTGAGGTAGACGACGTTGACGCCGGTGCGTGACGCGTTGATAGCGGCGGCCAGTAGTGTTGCTTCATAGGCGGCGTCGAGGATCAGCTTGGCGAAGTCCGTCCACAACTTGGCACGCTGGCCACCGTAGGCAACCGGCAGCGCGGAGCAATACGCTTGGCTGACGCGATGTTCAGCACCCGGAAGCGTCACGTCGGCTTGCCATTGCAGGCCGATTCGCAACTCGCCGCGAAGTTCGTCCAAGTCCGATTCGCTTGCCGATTGGAGACGATCCGTGATGCGGCGAAGGCCATCGTCGGACGGGAAAAGATAGCCGTTTTGCATTTGCCAAAGCTGGCCGTCTTGGTTGCCGAGTTTGCTTCCCAGATTGGCGGAGCAGTCGATTTGATGGTCGGCGGATTGGCCGATGCGGTCGCCGAACGGTGCAAAGTAGTTGCGATAGATCGTGCCGGCTCCGCACGCGATCGCGCACGCCGGGCCTTGCGTTGGGTCGTTCTCATAGATGCCGACGCCGCGTTCAGGAGTGACCGAAGGGCCGGTCATTTCCAACAGATTGAATTGTGACGCGACTTGGAACAGATCGCCCGCGTTGGCCGAGTCCGCGTGCAACTGGCGAACGTCGCCAACGTGTTCGCGAATCGTCGACGGATGCGTCCGAACGTCAAGTTGCGAAACGGTTTGGCGAAGTTCCGATAACTTCGGTGTTTCCAAACGTCCGAACGCAAATCGTTTTCCGTTGGGGCAAACGATTTGATCGCTTTCGATCGATAATTCTCGGCGAACCTGTTCAGGCGATTCTTCCTCGATTCCGGTAAGCTCTGTCAACCAAGTCATGACGTTTGTTGTTTTTCGAGACTGAATGGACCGCCGCGATGGCACGCAAATTGGATCAGATTCTCGTTGTTGATGTCGAGTCGACGTGTTGGGACGGTGAACCGCCCGAAGGCGAGGAGAGCGAGATCATCGAGATTGGTTTGTGCCTAGTCGATGTTGCCTCTCTGAAGCGAATCGGCAAGCACAGCATTTTGGTGAAGCCAGAGCGGTCGACGATCAGCGAGTTCTGCACTGAACTGACAACGCTGACGCCGGAGATGTTCGCGGATGCTGGTACTTTGGCAGACGCGATCAAGCGTCTTAAGAGAGAGTTCGCATCGAAAGATCGGTTATGGGCGAGTTGGGGCGATTACGACCGGCGACAAATTGAACGGGTGTGCCAGTCGGCCGGCGTTGGCTATCCGTTCGGGCTGACGCATCTGAACGTGAAGACCCTGTTCGCGGTTTCGCTTGGGTTGAATCACGAGGTCGGCTTGGACGGTGCCTACAACAAACTGGGGATGACGATGGAGGGGACGCATCACCGAGGTGATGACGATGCATGGAACATCGCGGATGTCTTATGCCGGCTTCTTTCCAAATCGCGAAAAATCGCGTTGTGAAGACGATCAACGTGCTGTTCGTGTGCAGCAAGAATCAATGGCGAAGTCCGACGGCCGAGGCGATCTATCGACGCGACGATCGGGTGTCCGTTCGATCGCGTGGCACGGCGAAGGCGGCGGTGCAGACGATTCGGGCGAGCGATATCGCTTGGGCGGACGTGATTTTGGTGATGGAAGACAAGCATCGACAACGGATCTTGGCCGCCTTTCCTGGCGAAGCCAAGTTCAAGCCGATGCATGTGCTGGACATTCCGGACGACTACCGGTTCATGGACGACGAGTTGGTGGAGTTGATCCGGTCGGCGGCGGAGCCGATCATTGCGGTTTCACTTCATGAATCAAAGCGTTTCCCGCCGAGGTAAGCAGGTCGGCAGGAGTCCTTTGGCATTTGGGCTGTTTCGGTGAGCGTCGTTGCTTCCACGTATAACCGGGGCTAACGCCCAAACGGCTCACATGGTGATGCCCGATCATGCTTGCCGTCCTGCTTAAACCGACTTCGGATCGAAGTCGGCTAGGTTTGGCGAATCGGTTTTCACGCCTTCCGCCGGAACCTCGACCTTGGCACTCCAGACGATTCCGTTGAGGATCAGTCGTCGCAGGTCTTCGTCACGCCAGTTTTTGTAGTAGTGCGGCATCACGACGCCGAATCCGCGGCCGGTGTCTTCTCTTTCGATGCACCACGCGACGGTTTCTCGTTTGGGCGCTTCGGGTGGCAACATCGATGTCGCCAGCACGGTTGCCTTCGGGGCAAGTTGGTTTCCCTCTGCACCGAAGTAGTTGTTGAAGTAGGGCTCGTCACGAAGGGTGAACTCGTTCCAGCCTCGCGTGACCGGGTGGTCGGTCTCCACAGGAGTGACGGTCGCTTGGGCGAAGACTCGTGCGAACGATTCGTGGTGGGGGCAGGAACGGTTGGCGAAGTAACCGCCCATCCATCGCAACAGCGGGTGGTCGCCATCCGGCGTGACATCCTCCCCCAGCAAGCCCGTCGCATAATGAATGCATGCGATGCCCACGCCTCGCTGCATCATTTCATCCAGGTCGGCAAGGTTCTGCTGCGGGTTGGGAAGGCGGTTGGGCGGGAACAGATCCCCGATGAAAACAACGGTTGATGCGGCATCGCGAAGCGACTTATCGGGCCAGCCTTCGACCACGTCCGCTTGAATCCCAGGCAGATTCTCCATTTGTTCGAGGGCGTGTTTCATCAGCCGACCCCCGGCTGCGACCTCGTGCGTGCCCGGCGGATGGCCGCTGGGGCCGACGATGATCAGCACTCGCGTGGAACTATCAGCCGTGTCATCGGACCATCCATGAGCTGGCGATACCGCAGCACCAGCGGCGACGAGTCCGGAAGTCGTCTGGATGAATTTTCTGCGGGACGAACCTCTCGATTCGTTTGCGGGCTGCAAGTTGGGTTGGTTCGTCATTTCGAAGGGTGCTCCAAGTGATGCGGTTGATCAAAGCGTGATCTCACAGGCTGAACTCGCTGGCTTTGACTGATTGCCCAGCTTACCAAGTGCAGCGCACCTGCCATCGGAGTCGAGGCAGCAAATTCTTGGATGGGAAGTGATTTTCCGATCGTTCCTGAACGATCGAACAGGGGATGTTCATTTGTGTGCAGTCCCGACGGCCTCGCTCACATGGGCGAAACCATCGCGTTTGAGGAGCTCCGCCAAGCCCGTGCAAATGCGTTTCACGACACCGGGGCCTTCGTAGATCATGGAGGTGTAAACCTGAACCAGCGAAGCACCGAGACGGATTTTGTCGTACGCGTCTTGCGGGGTGAAGACACCTCCGGCACCGATGACAATGTATCGATCGCGATCCATCCGGCGGTACAGTTCCGAAATGCAATCGTTGATCAATGCAGTGACGGGGCGGCCCGCCACGGCACCAGGCTTGTCGATCAGATGTTCCGGTGCGACCGAAAGCGGTGGCTTTTTCGAGGGCAGGTTGAAACAGAAGCCACGCACCAAGTCAAAACGTTCGCACTGAGTGAGCAAGCGATCCAGATGACCGGGATCCTTGTTGGGTGCAATCTTGAGAAAGACGGGAGATTGGATCTGCAGCGGAGCCAAACGTTCGAGCAAACGTTTGATATTGCCAGGTTCGGCAAAGAAGCTCTTGCCGCCCTGGGCGTTGGGACAACTGAGATTGAACATCAGGTAATCCGCATGTGGATGAAGTTGCCGCGCGCTGAATTCGTAGTCGCTCAGAATCTGCTCGTCGCAGCACGCGGGTGCGTTTGTTCCATCGTTGGTCTTGACGATGTTGACACCAAGCGGGACGCGACCGCGGTGCGATCTCAGTCGTTCGGCAACGATTTCGGCGCCATCGTTGGGCAGGCCATAGTTCACGATCACGGCGCTGTCCTGTGGTAGCCGAAACAGTCTTGGCTTTGGGTTGCCGTTCGACTCTCTGGCCGACACGGAACCGATCTCAACCAACCCGAATCCCAAGGCGTCCAGCATTCGCAAGGCACGCCCGTTCTTGTCCCACCCGGCCGCGAGTCCGATTGGATTGTCGAATCGGAGCCCGGCGACTTCGGTCTTCAAGATGGGATCGTGAGAATCCAGGCATCGCCGTGCGACGTTGGTTGCCCCGGGCAAGACGCCCATCCATCGGCACCCTTCCACTGCCAAGTGATGGGCTGTTTCCGCGTCGAGTGAAAAGAGCAACGGCCGGAGGAGCGTTTGGTAGAAATTCATCGCGGTCGTTTGAGAGCAAGGAGTTCAGGTGGTCGTCTTGAGCAGGTTTCTCGCACATTGTGCATCAAGGTGCACGCGTGACCCACTGCGCCGCGAAGCAATTGATTGAAGGACTTGACGATGCCTACCATTTACCCTCGGAACCGAAGTTCACGCATGCGTCGGAGGGTCTCGGTTCTCTGCCGGAGGATTCTCTGCATCTTTGTTCCGCCGGCGAGTGCGGTGAATACCGTGGACGTGGGTGGTTTCCAGGGTATTGATCGTGAATGATGGGGGGCCAGTTTACAATCCGCAGGAAAGGGATCTCATGAGAATCGAGTTGCGTTCAGTCTTCTACCCGAAGCCAGTCGATCCGGACGGTTACATTCGCCCGCACGAACTCTCGGTGATCTGTCGGTCAAGCGAGAGCGAGAATGGCGAGGTGGTCGCAGGTCGGTTGGCGGTCGATTACCTGGATATCTCGCGAGCCGAGGACGAGGGGATGAATGTCTGGGAAGTCTGTGATGCGGATTCGCAGGGGTGGCACAATGTCTGCTCGGCAATACTTGAGCCAACCGCTCCATTCGCCGAGTATCGGAAGGAACTGGGGATCGAGCATCCGGTGTTTGGTATGGCTCTCATTCATCGTGCCGCCATCCACTCGTCGATGCGTGATTGGCAGCAAATGATCTTCGACTCTGTGTCCAAGCTGTTCTCGGGAGAAACAGCGACGGTGATGTGGAGAGGGACGACCGACATGACGGATCGAGAACTCGCGAGCCTCGGGTTTCGGATCGTTGCCGGGGAAGACCTGTTGTTTCGTCCCAATGTGCTGAGAAGCGAGTATGAAACGGTGAACGATGACCGAGATCCAAACTTTGAATTGAAGGTCCCCCAAGAAGCCGCGGAGTATGTTCAACAGGAATGGGAAAGCATGGATCAAACAGACTTCGGTATCGATTGAGCTGGGTGGTGGCAGGCACCCGCAGCATGCGTTGCCGGAGCGGCGTCGCGTTGCTCCTTGGTCCGGCCTACTTTTCTGAGCAGGCCAGCAGGAGTCTTTCGGCATTGGAACTGTTTTGGCAAACGTCACTGTTCCCACGTCCAACCGGGGCGAACGCCCGAACGGCTCACATGGTTGTGTCCGATCATTCCTGCCCACCTGCTTAGGCTGGATCGGGGATGATCTTTCCGGTGCGGTCGTCGACTCGGTGCAGTTGGGTGATGTCTCCCATCGCTCCGTCGCTGGTTTTCAATGAGACCAACCAGTAGGGATCGTTGGGCACATTGGCGGCCACCATCGCTTGCAGGATCTCCAGGTCATGCACACCGTTCTCGCTGTAGAGCTTTGCGTAGAACTCCTTTTCCCGGCGGATTCGCTCGCGGTCAAACAGCACCGCCGAACACTTGGTGCCGGGGGGAATGTTGCCCAGGTGCTCGATCACGACCATGATCGCTGCCTTTTGATCCATCTCTCGTTTCGTCAACTTTGGCTCCTCAGTGAGTTTTGAAGGTGCGCCGGGTTGGAAACCCGACGCGTGAGTTTTGAAGTTGCGCTTTTTCGTTGAATGGCCAACGGCCAAGTTCAATCCAAAACGTGTGGGTTGATGTTGGCCGTTGCCCAACAAAACCGACTGCAAAAGTGCAACCTCAAAACTCACGCGCCTGCCAATCCAGTGGTCTGTCACAGCTAAAAGTTAGGGTTGATCGTAGTGGACGAGGCGACGAGTCCTTGGATTTGACGCCAGTTCAGGACTCGTTGCCTCGTCCACTACCCTCAGAATAAGTCGTGACAGAACACTACAGTCGTGGTTTGGGCGGTTGGACCGCGGGTTGCCAGGGGGCGATGCCGTCGAGCTTGGTCTCTCTTGAAAACACTTTGCTGCCGCAGGTGACGTACAGCGTGGACATGTTCTCGCCGGCGAGCACGCAGTTGGAGAGCTTGCCCGACAAACTGGGACGCGAAAGGATCAGATGGACTCGGCCAGGCGGGTCGATGATTTGAATGCCCAATTTGGTGGCGACCAAGAGTGACCCATCCTTGGTCATGGTGACTCCGTCGGCCCCGCCGATCATGTCGTCTTGCGGCGTGTGGACGTAACTGTAGGGCTGGCCGTACAAGAGTTGTCCCGTCGCGGCGTCGATTTTGTAGGACCACACGTAGCGGCCTTCTGCATCGACAACCATCAGAAATCGTCGGTCGGGTGTGACGATCAATCCGTTTGGTTTCTTGGGTCCTTTGCCGGCTTGGATTGGTTTGCCATCACCTCGGGGATTTCCATCGGCGTCGATCGGCAAGTACCAGACCGCTTGTTCGGTGGGACCGGTGAAGTAGATGCCATGTTCCAGCACAACCAAGTCGTTGCAGGAAACGCCCGAGCACAGATCAGTGCGTCGGCCATCGGGATCGATTCGTGTCACGGTCAGGGCTTTGTTTCGTGCGCAGTAGAGACGGCCGGCCGCGTCGTACATCAACGCGCTAACGCCCGGCAGGTCGTCAACAAACTTGGTCGCCTTGTTCGTGTCGGCAGCGATCTTCCAGATTTCGCCTCGTGGCCCATCGATGAAGGACACGTCGCCGTTGGGCGCGACGGCGGGGCCTTCGGTGTATTTGTGGCCTTCACTGACCAGTTTCCACGATTCGCCTTCGATCAAGCGGTCTTTGATTTCAGGATGTTCTGAAACGTTGGTTTCGATGGGACGATCGAAGTCTTTCCACAGCCATTTCATTGCATCGGGAAAGATCGCTGCGCCGTGTTTGCCGTTGTGGCCGCCCTCACCCCAGACGTTTTTGACTTGGTAACCAGCCCACTGCAGCGATGCCAGCATCGTTTGATTCGCGTGCCACCAACTGCCGCCGTAGATGTTCAAGTCATTGCTGCCGTCTTGCAGGAAGACTCGCAGCGGTTTGGGTTCGTGTTTGCGAACCAGGGTCGGGTATTCGTTTCCGCCTCGCAGCCCGACGTAGGTGCCAACGGTGCTGAAGACTCGGCGGAACTGATCACTCCGGTGCCAGGCAACACCGAACGCCGCGATCGCGCCGCTACTGCTGCCACCGAGGGCTCGCAGGTTGGGATCGTCGGTGATCGCATAGGATTTGCGGACTTCGGGGATCAATTCATCGATCAGGAACGAAGCGTAGCGATCGCTCACGGTGTCGTATTCAAAGCTGCGATTGAAACGATCCTGAGCCCCCTCGCCACCGGGAACGACACCGGGGTTCACGCAGACGGCAATCGTGACCGGCATTTCGCCGCGATGAATCAGGTTGTCGAAGACATGGTGCAATCGATACTCGCCCTTTTCGCGGACGTACTTGGCGCCGTCTTGCATGACCATCAACGCGGCCGGGGAGGACTCGTCGTATTGGGCGGGCACGTAAACGAAGTAGTCCCGTTCGGTGCCTGGATAGACCGTGCTGTCGGTGAATCGATGGGCCGTCACCACTCCACGGGGAACGCCTTCCTTCGCCACGGTGTCGGGGTGAACTGGATAGCTCTCTTGGGCCAACGTCACCATCGCAGGCAGCAGGAGCAAGATGAACGAGATTCGTGCACTGGCTCCTGAGAGGAATCTGGCCCCGGCGAGGAATGGGGTGAAGGATCTGGCTGGTCGTGATTGGGCGCAGCGGTGAATTGCGAATGTCATGTCAATTCGTGGATGGGGGGAGAATGTTCTGGGGAGAGTTGGAGGGGGCCACCAAGATAGTCGAGGCGAGGCGGTTTTGCTTCGCGGTGGCAAACGGGGATGCGTCGTGCCATGGGCGATTTCGGACATTTCAGAAGTTTTCTCGGTCATAAACTGGACCGTCTTGTTAAGTAACGGTGTGAGCACTTCTCTGGACGGAGGATGGAATGGACGAAACCGCACGACAGGCAACTCGGCAATGGACACTGGCACAGCCCGCTGTTTCGGCGTTTGTGACGTCGATGGTTCGTGATTTCCGTGATCGCGATGATGTGCTGCAGGAAGTCGCCGTCGCTGTGATCGAGTCGTATGACTCCTATGATCCTGAGCTTCCGTTCGTGCCTTGGGCGATTGGTGTCGCTCGGAATCAGTTGAGTTTGTACATGCGAAACCGGCGGAAAGACCGTTTGGTGTTCGACGACGATGCGATCGCTTGCTTGGCGATCGCGGTTCCAACCGTGGCTCAACAAGAATCAGCGAAACTGGATTTCGTCACGGAATGCCTGGGCGGTTTGGAGAACCGTGCTCGTCACCTGTTCGAGTTGCGATATCAGAAAGACATGAAGCCCGCGGCCATTGCCGAACGAGTGGACATGTCAGCGAATTCCGTCGCCAAGGCGCTCCAACGAATTCGAGATCGCGTGAGAGCATGTGTTGAACGCAAGAGTCTGGAGGCGATGTCATGAGCCTTGCCATCGGAAATTTGATTGACGGCTACCTGGACGAATCGCTGTCGCAGGAACAATTTCAGCAACTGAATCAGTGGATCAAGTCCGACCCGCTGCACGCCCAGCGATTCGCCTCGGCGATGTTGCTGCATGATCGGCTTCGCAATGAATTCACGACGAAGGAATTCACGACGAACGAGTTCATGGCTGAGCATTCCATGAGCGGGCAATCGACAGCCGGGCAATCCACGGTCAATGATCCACGGCCCGAGCAAGCAGACGAGCGGCCCAACGTGGTCACTCCAACCAGTCACTCTAGAAACGTTTGGGGGCGATCCGCGATTGCATTGGCGACGACCGCGTGCCTGGTGTTGATCAGCGTGGCTTTGCTTTGGAATGGCTTGGGGACCACTTCGGCATCCGCAGCGGTGATGGAACTCAATCGCATCATCGCGGCCAACCGCCTGTCATTGGATCGGACGTTCTTGATTTCGGTAGAAGAGAGCGCGACTCAAAAAGATCTAAGACGCGATTCGCCGGAGCATCGACGCCCGCTGAAGCCTTCTTTGGACAACGCGATTTTGGATGTTCGAGGTTCGGATCAGTTCGTGTTGAAGCGGGAAGTGGAGCCAGGTGTCTACTTCGTCACGGGCAGCAATGGCGCGACCAGTTGGGCGGTTCGTCCGGACGGACCGGTTCGCCTGAGCAACGACCTGACGCGATTCCATCGAGACCTTCCCGGACACGAACGATCGCTACCGATCAACAACATCGAAGACGGTTTGGACGCTTTGCACACAGCCTATGAGTTGAAATTGTTGTCGGTAGAAGGCCAAACAAACGAGGTCCACGAACAGGACGTCGAAGCCAACACGGCGACCAGCCGGCGGATGGTGGCGATCAAGAAGCGAGGCTTCCTAGGGCCGGAACGAGTTGAAATTCTTTACACCGCATCCAGTGGCCAAATTCGTGAGATGCGATTTGTCGACATGCCCTACGGACGGAACATCGTCACGTTGAAGATGACACTGATGGAGGAACAGACGTTTGCTGCGGACCATTTTGATCATGAATCCCATCACGACCCGAAACGCATTGTGGAGTTTGAATAGATGAACAGGAAACGAATTCTAAAACCCGCCTTGGGCTTGGCCGCACTCGTTTGCGTGACCGCCGTCACCAGTTTCGTTTGGATGCAGGCGGGCTACAGCCAGGGAGAGAGTCGCGGCAAGGTTGGCAAGCCGCGAATCAGTGACACGGTGCAGGCGAACATGTACGCCGACAACTGGTTCATCATGTACATCAATGGCGAGCTTGTCGCGGTCGACTCCATCCAGTTCATGCCGCACAACGTCATCTCCGTTGACATCCTTCCGGACTACCCGATGACGATTGCTGTGATGGCCAAGGACAATGCCGACGCCAAAACGGGAATGGAGTATGCCAACACGAGCATTGGCGACGGCGGGTTCATCTTGAAGTTTGGCGATGGCACGGTGACCAACGCCGACTGGAAAGCCAAGGCCTTTTCTCGAGGCCCCATCGATCGAGACACCAAGAACCCGCGGGTTGAAAACACTCCCATCCCGGAAGACTGGTACGCGGTCGATTTTGATGATGAATCGTGGGACCAAGCGACGGAGTACACGCAGGCGCAGATCGATCCGAAGGAACCGTTCTTCGAGCACGACTTTGAGGGCGCGCGTTTCATTTGGACGGAAGATGTCGAGATCGACAACACCGTCATTTTTCGACATGTCGTGACCACACCGCCGGACGGGAAAGCTCGCCCTGACTTTTCCAATTTGAACGACATCGTTCCGAGTGGGCCTCGTCGAAGACCTCGTTGACCCCTTCCGAACCATCCTTGAAATGAATGCCATGCTCATGTACTCACGATCACTCATCTCCGCGATTGCGAGCCTGCTTTGTCTGATGGCGACCGCCCACGTCGCCGCCCACGAAGGCGGGCATCACGGGCATTCACACTCGTCCGCTCAATCAAGAACTTGGTCGATCGCATCAAATGGATCGTACCTGCACGGGTCGTTTGTTTCAGCGAGGGATGGCGAGGTTCAAATCCGCCGTGAGGATGGAGCACTCACGGACATCGCGATCGAACGTCTGGTTGCTGCAGACCAAGCCTGGGTTCGGGACCGAATGGAAGAGATTCAAACTCTCAATCGGCAGCACGCGATTCGGCTCGTGGCGGTGAACCAACCGGTGCAAGCTAGCTCAGAGAATGCTGCGACGAACGAGACGATGCCAGCGATCGGGGCGCACTTCCAGCCCTTTGAGAAGTTGTTGCAGCTTCGCTGGGACAAGGACTTTCTCTATGTCGGTTCCAATGGGTTGCCGGAACATCCAATGATGATTGGCATTCGTTCGTGGCAGCAACAGGTGCCGATCCCGCAGAAGTACCTCGGGAACAATGCGTGGCAGATTCCGTTGCATCCGGTTCCCGCAAAGAATCCGATGTCGACCAAGAACGATTTTCTGCGTGGTGCGATTGCTCTGGCCGTCAACGGCGTGCCGATCTTCAACCCGCTGAACAATCGTGGTGATGATGCCTACTTGTTTGGCGAGCTGGATGAATACGGTGGTCATTGCGGTCGCGGGGATGATTACCACTACCATATCGCTCCGGTTCATCTGGAGGAAACAACAGGAAAAGGCCAGCCGATTGGCTATGCTTTGGACGGTTATCCGATCCTTGGTTATCAGGATGCGAAGGCGAGTGATTTTGCACCGCTCGATGATCTCGGCGGGCACAAGGATGCCTCCGGCAACTACCACTATCATGCCCAGCCAACCTACCCGTATTTGAATGGTGGCTTTTACGGGGAAGTGACCCAGCGTGGCGGTCAGGTGGATCCGCAACCGCGTGCCGAACCGATTCGTCCTGATCTGCGACCGCTGCGTGGTGCCGTGATCACGGGATTCAGCAAGACGGGCAATCGTTTTGAGTTGGTGTACGACGTGGAAGGCCGACAGGGATCGGTGACCTATGTCGTCAAAGACAATAGCACGGTCGACTTCACGTTCCAGGAACCATCGGGTGAAACGCGAAGCGAAACCTATCGCAGTCGCATGGGCAAACCGTTTCTTCCGCAAGCCGACAGTTCAGGAACAGAAGGCGGTCCCGACGCCGATCAAACGTCTCGATTGAAAGTCACCAGCCCGGCGTTTGCTGCTGGCAACGAATTGCCGCTCGAGTTCACCGGCGATGGCGCGGGTGAGTCACCACCAATTGCTTGGTCGAAAGGGCCAGAAGGGACTCAGTGTTATGCGCTCAATCTTTGGCACACGCCCGGTCCTGGCGACATGAAGTCGTATTGGCTGGTCTACGACATCCCCGCGGACGTCACCAGCCTGCCGCAAAATGCGAGTGGAATTGGGACCGTGGGGATCAACGACAAAGGCCACGCGGGATACGACCCGATGAAATCGAAGGGACCGGGTGTGAAGCAGTACCACCTGACGGTCTATGCCTTGTCCGAAAAACCGACGTTTTCAACCGACCAAGTGACACGAGCGGATTTGCTGGAAAGCATTTCGGACATCACGTTGGCACAAGGCACATTGGATTTTCAGTACACGCGATCACGAAGCGGATCATCAATGATCCTGATCGGCTCGGCGATTGTCGCCGCGGTCGCTGGAGCCTGGTTGGGTCTGAAGAAATTCACAGCCCCGAGAGTTGCCTGTTGAAATCGAACTGCAGGTCGGGATGGACTTTTTCGATCGCCTTGTCGATTTTCTTGAGCTGTGTCTCGTACATGTTTTGGCTGACGCGGCAACCACCGAAGCTGATTCGTTTTTCCTTGATTCGCTGGCAGAAGTGAATCCGGACTTGCAGTTCGGTTTCTTTGTCGCCGGAGAACCGCAGTGACTTGTCCATCCAGCGGACGACTTTGCGAAGCGTCTTTTTGTGGATCTTGCCGGAGACGCTGAGGTGCTGGTCAATCTCGTCGCACAATTCATCTGCGTACGCTGGTTCATCGTCCGCTTTCATCAGCAAGTACGTCAGCAGTTCTTTGCTCTCGACCTTGAACTTGGCCAATCGGACACAAACGTCGAGCAACTCATCCTCATCCAGCTTGGCGAGTTCTTTCTTGAGTTGGCTGATCGTGGCGGCTTTCATGGCGTCTCAAAGAGTGGCTGGAGATCCCGAGCGGAACGTTTTGGAGCGGTGTTGTCTTGGAAAACCGACGCGTGAGCGAGGAAAGTTCCTGGTGTCCCGACACGCAACGGGCTGTCGATTGAGTCAGCCGTTGGGGCGTTGGCCTCGGTTCCACCACAGAACCGGGGCCAACGCCCAAACGGCTCACATGAGGAACCGAAAGTTGAATCAATCAACAAGCCGTCATGCTTCGGGTTACCAAAAAACGCAATCGCTACTTCAAAAGCTGAAAGGGACGGTCGCGATATCTTAGCGGCCCGGCGGCGGGTGGGAATTCCCACTCATCGGTGGCGTTCTCCTGGTGCGACTGCTCCAAAAAGCGGAAGATAGAAATCGCTGCGATGACTATTCTGTAGCCGACTGTTTTGGGCAGCAATGCTTTGCCTGGCCTCCAAGGGAAAACGATTTGTGAATCGAATCATCATTTTCGGAATGCTGCTGTTGTTCAGCATTGGATCCCCTGCGGGGGCACAGGACGACCGAGCGGTATTGCAGGCCTTGATGTTCGAGTCGCCTGAGAAGCTCGCCGCGGACGCTGTGTCAGGCGGGGACGCCGCACGTGGCGCGGTGGTGTTCTTCACCCCCACGATGTCGTGCGCCAATTGTCATTCCGTCAATGATTCGGCGGAGAAGGCACAAGCCGACGTGGGGCCAAATCTCGCCTCGCCAAATCCAGACCTGTCGAATTCCAGAATCGTCGATGCGATTCTTCATCCGTCAAGGAGCATCGCAAAGGGTTTTGAGACGGTCCAAGTTCTGACCGTCGATGGAAAAGTGCTGACCGGTGTTCTCGTGGCTCAGTCCGATCAGTCGGTCCAATTGCGCGATCCATCGACAGGCAAAACGGTCGAAGTCAGCGCGGATGACATCGAAGACGTCGCAACGAGCGAATTGTCAGTCATGCCCGAAGGTGTCGCGGGACAAATCGGCAGCCGTCAAGCGTTTTTGGATTTGGTGCGGTACCTGATCGAAATTCGCGATGGTGGTGCGGCGCGGGCCAGCGAGTTGCAGCCGGAGGTCATGCCAATGGCCGAGCCATTGCCGGAATACGAATCGCACATCGACCATGCCGGCATTCTCGCTTCGCTGGATCAACAAGCGATGAAGCGTGGCGAAGCGATCTACAACCGGACCTGCGTGAATTGTCATGGCACGGTTGATGCCCCAGGTTCATTGCCGACGTCGTTGCGATTTGCGTCGGGGAAATTCAAGAATGGATTCGACCCTCACAGCATGTACCAAACCATCACCAAAGGGTTTGGTTTGATGCTGCCGCAGCGAAACTTGGTGCCGCAGCAGAAGTACGACGTGATTCACTACATCCGTCATGCGTACCTGAAGGATCGCAACCCAACTCAGTTTGCTCGGGTGAACGAAGAGTACCTGGCGAGTCTGCCCAAGGGCGACACACGCGGTCCAGAGCCATCGCTGATCGAGTCGTGGCGGGAAATGGACTACGGCCCCAACTTGATGGCGACGGTTGAGATCGGCGACGACGCGAAAAATTTTGCCTACAAAGGGCACGCCATTCGTCTCGACCAAGGTCGGGGCGGGATCACGCGAGGAGAACATCGCGTCGTTTATGAGCACGACACGATGCGAGTGGCCGCTGCTTGGTTGGGCGATGAGTTCATTGATTACAACGGGATCAACTTCAACGGTGTCCATCGGAGACACCCGCGCATCGTCGGCGAGGTGGTGTTTGAAAACGCAAACGGTCCTGGGTGGGCGAACCCTGACAACGATTCCTTCGACGAGGTCCGCGAACCGGGACGAGACGGTCGCTTCTATGGCCCGTTGCCGAGCGACTGGATCGACTACCAAGGAACCTACGTCAATGGGATGGAGACGATCTTGCACTACCGCGTTGGTGGAATCGACGTTCATGAGCGGCCGACGCTGGAGCAACTGGGTGAGAAAGCCATTTTTCAACGCTCGCTTTCCGTGGATGCCAATGAGCATCGGTTGACGATGCGGGTGGCTGATCGTGAAGAGGGCGAAGTGTTGCTGGACGCGGACCACACAAAGGCCGTTTGGTCGAGCTCCGAGGATGGTTCTGAGGCGTTGGTATTCGCCGTCACGGGGGATGTCAGCCAACTGGAGTGGCAATTCGCCGACGGTCAAATTCGACTGGCATTGATGCCAAACGCGAATGCAAGAGACTTCACGGTTCATGCCGTTCGGTGCGAGAACAAAACAGACGCAGAACAAATCATTGGCGAACTCATCGAAGGAATCGATCCCGCCGCTCGCTCGGCAAAGGAATGGGCGGCGTCCACCAGCGAGAATACGAAACGCTGGCCCGAAATCGTCACCACGAAGATCACAACCGCGGACGATGGCGGACCTTTCGCGGTCGATACGATTCAGTACCCGGTGAACAATCCATGGTTCTGCCGGATGCGATTGACCGGTGTCGATTTCTTGGACGATGGTGAATCCGCCGTGCTGAGTGACTGGGACGGGAACGTCTGGAAGGTCACCGGATTGCATCAACCGGAGGTGACCTGGCAACGGATCGCATCAGGGTTGTTTCAACCGCTCGGGATCAAAATTCGCGACGGCGAGATCTTCGTGACCTGTCGCGACCAGCTTTGCCGCCTGCATGATTTCAACGGCGACGGTGAAACGGACTACTACGAGAGTTTCAACCACGATCATTACGTCACCGACCACTTCCATGAATTCGCGATGGGATTGCAATGCGATGACGATGGGAACTTTTACTATGCCAAGTCGGCTTGCCACGCGTTGCCCGCGATTGTTCCGCATCATGGGACGTTGCTGAAGGTTTCTGCGGACGGATCGTCGACCGAGATTCTCGCGAATGGTTTTCGTGCCGCCAACGGCGTTTGCCGCAACGACGATGGCACCTTTTTCGTCACGGACCAAGAGGGACATTGGAACCCGAAGAACCGAATCAACTGGGTTCGTCCGGGCCGGTTCTATGGCAACATGCTGGGGTATCACGACGTGACCGATCCAAGCGACTCCGCGATGGAGCCGCCGATGTGTTGGATCACCAATTCGTTCGACCGTTCGCCGGCGGAGTTGCTGTGGGTGACCAGTGACAAGTGGGGGCCGCTGAAAGGTTCTCTGCTGAACATGTCCTACGGCTACGGCAAACTGTATGTTGCCCCGCATGAAATCATTGGCGATCAGAGGCAGGGTGGGATGTGTGAATTGCCACTACCGCAATTCCCCACCGGGATCATGCGTGGACGATTCCATCCCGGAGATGGTGACTTGTACGTGACCGGCATGTACTCGTGGGCGGGAACCCAGCAAGCCGATGGTGGTTTTTACCGGGTTCGCTACACCGGTAAACCGATCCACGTGCCGGTGAGTCTGAACTGTCGCGGGACGACAGTGCGAATCGGTTTGAGCGACGAGGTTGATCCTGAGTCGGTCTCGCCTGAAAGTTTTTCGATCAGTCGTTGGAACATCAAGCGATCGAAGAACTACGGTTCCGAGCACTTTGATACGCAAACCATCGAGATCGCCTCGGCCCGCTGGGATCCTGAGCAACGCGAGATCGTGCTGGAGCTTCCCGAGTTGAAGCCGACGTGGTGCATGGAGATTCAGATGGATTTGCGAGGTGTGGACGGAGAGCCGATTCATCGCGTGATCCACAACACGATCCACGAACTGAATTGAAGCGGGGGAAGGGATCACTTGGAAAGCAAGGCTGCAAAGTCACCAGTGACTCCGGCGAAATGTCCGCTTCCCATTTGGCGCGGTCGACGGTGGGGAGAGGCCGATTGACCCACTCTCGCGCTTCCACCAGCATCTCATTCAAAGCACTTTCGTTGGTTGCTTGGTTTTTCTATGCGAACAACGACTGAAAGGTCAACCAACGTGCGGTCAAGAGCGTGAGCACTAAGCAGCACCACCAGGTTGCTTTGCGGGCCAGCGGCTGCAGTCGGAGGTAGAACAGCAGAGAAATGGAGATGCTTGTGACCAAGATTTTGAACGCCACCAGAGTGTACGGGTCTTCGATCAGTCGGCCGCCGACTGGGTTCAGCTCTCGCATCGTCCCGGATTGATGGGCGATCAAAGTCCAGACGAGATCAATGCCGGACATCAGACCGATGATCACCAGCGAGATGACGAATCTCTTGCTGGCGGATGGTGTGTCGGTTGGTTCTGCGGATGAGGAGAAGAGCTGGGATGCTTCTGCCATCAGATGTCCCACGGCAAAGACGACGAGGACCAATGCCAACATGGTCATCGGGTAGTTGAGCCATGCCATCCATTGGTTGGCCGCATGGACCGCGGCGCTTTGGGCTTCCAGTTGGTTGACTTCCGCAACGACGCCTTCGGCTCGATCCAAAAAATTCCCGCTGGGTTCAAAGTGGGTGACCAGATTTTCCCATCGTTCGGTGAAACCTAAACTGACCGTTTGGTCGGGGATTTCAGCTTGTTGGGTTTCGCCGTTCGAGTTGGCAATCAAGCCTTCGAGCAATTCGTGACCGCTCTGTTCTGGCCAAAGCTCCCAAGGTTGCTGTCCTTGGTCGAGGACATGAATGGCTCCCAGTTCCAGTGTTTGCAGGCTTCGGACGAAATGACGAACGGATTGGTTTTTTCCGGTGGGAGATTCGTTTTCGGCGGGGTTTCTGTTCAGTCTTGGCCCGCCACCGTTTCCTCGGCGTCCTCCAGGTCCGCGCCCGATTCCTGCCCCACGACCCTCTCCGGGACGCTGCTGACTCAAATGTGAGAGATCAAAGTAATGGGTGCTGTACGGGGTCCCATTGATCACGACGGATTGTTCATCGGCGGAGATGTCGATCAGGTACGGCGGATCCAGATACACACCATCGATCAACAAGAAGCCTTGATCGGCTTCAAACGGAATGGGGGTAACTGGGCCTCTCCTTCCAGGTTGCGCAAACACATTGGACGAGAAGCAGGCGATGAAGACGATTGCGTAGAGGAGGCGAAAAAAGGTCATTTTGAATGGGGAGCAATCGAAAACGAGCAAAGTTCATCTTGTTCATGGTGCCGTTGGATGAACGCGCGATCGAACAATGCATCGCCAGCAGCGATGCGAGAAAAGATGAAGGGGATGTGCTGACCGTGTCAGTGAACCCCGATGGCGGGCTGAAGTTGCGTTGTTACACAAACAAAATTCGTTTTCAATCACCGGGCATTTGACTGGGTGATGTCCGTCCGTCGTTGATATTGGGTTCCTTGGGGGGCATAATGTCGGATCTAGTTCGTCTCTGCCGAATTAGCCCCGCCTAGAAAAACCTGCCTCGCAATTCCCACCTCGACGATCGGTATTGAGCCATGCGCCTCTGGTTGGCTTCACGATGCCCGTATCGCTTTGCATTCGTCGGCTGTCTGCTCGTTCTCATGTGCGGATCGACATGCGCTGCGAAGTCTCCCTTTTTTGAGACCGAGATTCGACCGATCTTGCGCGAGTTTTGCTTCGATTGCCATGGCGCGGTCGAAGAGCTCGAAGGCGGACTGGACTTGCGGTTGGTGCACCGGATGGTTTCCGGTGGCGATTCGGGAGAAGCGGTGGTCCCGGGAGATCCTGAGGCTAGTTTGTTGTTGCAGCTCGTCCGTGAGGGCGAGATGCCGCCTGGCGAAGCACATGTCTCGGACGAAAAGATTGCTGTTCTAGAGGCTTGGATTGGGGCGGGTGCGAAGACACTGCGTGAGGAACCCAAGCATCTGGATCCCGGGATTCCAATCACCGAAGAAGAGCGGAATTACTGGGCCTATCAACCGATCGCGGACGTGCCCGTTCCGACCGACGTTCGCGACCAACGCATCCGTTCGCCGATCGATGCGTTGATCGCCGCCGAGATGCCTGCTGGTTTGACCTTCTCTGACGAAGCTGATCGATCCACGTTGGTGCAGCGTGTTTACAACGACTTGCTTGGTCTGCCACCGACGATCGAGCAAATCGAACCTTGGCTTCAGAGTGCAGACCCGCTGTGGTTTGAAAACTTGGTGGAGCAGTTGTTGCGGTCACCTCACTATGGCGAGCGTTGGGGCCGGCATTGGCTGGATGCGGCAGGGTACGCCGATAGCGACGGCTACACCGTGGCCGACAGCAACCGGCAGTGGGCATGGCGCTACCGTGATTACGTCACCAACGCCTTCAACGACGACAAACCTTTCGACGAGTTCATTCATGAACAGATTGCGGGCGACGAACTGGCTGGCCCCAAGCAGGGCGATTGGACGCCGCGTCAGGTGGAACTGCTGACCGCCACCGGGTTCTTACGAATGGCAGCCGACGGAACGGGCAGCGGCGACAACAGTCCTGAAGCTCGCAACAAAGTCATCGCGGACACGTTGCAGATCGTCTGCTCGACGTTGCTGGGGTCGAGCGTTCACTGCGCCCAGTGTCACGATCACCGCTACGATCCGATTTCACACGCGGATTACTTTGCGTTGCGAGCCGTCTTCGAGCCCGTGTTGGATTGGCAGGCGTGGAAGCCGCCCGCAGGAAGGTTGGTTTCGCTGGCCACCGAACAAGATCGCGCGGCGGCAGCCAAAATGGAAAGCGAAGTCAGTCGCGTCGCTGCTGAGCGTGCCAGCCAGCAAGCCGTGTTCATTCAAGAGGTGTTCGAGCAAGAACTGCTGAAGTTCGAGGAACCACTTCGTTCCCAGTTGAGGGCAGCTTATGAAACGTCCAAGGACAAACGCGATGCAGAGCAGAACAAGCTGCTGGCCAATCATCCGAGCATCAACATCACGGCGGGGGTTCTGTATCAGTACCGTCCGGAAGCCGCTGCCAAATTGAAGGAGTACGATGCGAAGATCGCTGACTTGCGAGCTCAAAAGCCTGTCGAACAGTTCGTTCAGGCGTTTGTCGAACCTGCGGACCATGTCCCCGTCAGCCATTTGTTTCATCGCGGTGATTTCAACCAGCCCAAACAGGTGATTGAACCGGCTGCCTTGACCGTTGCTTCCACCGAAGGGGAACAGGTGAAGTTTCCAGTCAATGATCCCGAGCTGCCGACGACGGGGCGGCGGTTGGCGTTCGCAAAATGGTTGACGGATGAAAGCAACCCGTTGACCGCGCGAGCCATCGTGAATCGGATGTGGATGCACCACTTCGGGAGTGGGATTGTCGCGACACCGGGCGAATTTGGGCTCTTGGGCGACAAGCCCACTCACCCTGAGTTGCTCGATTGGTTGGCCAGTGATTTCGTCGAGCACGGTTGGAGCTTGAAGCGTTTGCACCGTCAGATCTTGACCTCGATGACATGGCGTCAGAGTTCGCGGCGTCATTCGCAGGGCGAGACGATGGATGCGGAGAATCGTTTCTATTGGCGAAAGTCACTGCAGCGTGTCGACGCCGAAATCCTGCGAGATTCAATGCTGGCGGTTTCTGGCAGTCTGGATCTGACCCTTCATGGACCGCCGGTGGAGGTTGCGGAAGATGAAACCGGCCAAGTTCGCGTCGACGTGAACCAACCGCGACGCAGCGTTTACGCGCGAGTCCGACGGAGCCAACCGGTTGGCATGCTGCAAACGTTTGATGCACCAGTGATGGGCGTCAACTGCGACGCGCGTTCCGTGACGACTGTTGCGCCCCAGTCGTTGATGATGCTGAACGGGGCCTTTGTGCTCGAGCAGGCGGCCCTTGTCGCGGACCGGGCGATCGAGCGAGCTGCCGAAACAGCCTTGATCGGTGATCCAGTTCTCGCATCGTGGGCGCCAGAATTGCCGCCACTCGCTTGGCGTTACGGATCCGGCCGAGTGGACGAGGAGGCCGGCATGGTCCAGGACTTTGTTGACTTGCCTCATTTCACGGGAACGTCGTGGCAGGGCGGTCCAACGGTTCCGGACGCTGTATTTGGATGGTCCATTCTGAACGCGGGTGGTGGGCACCCTGGCGACCCCGCCCATCCAGCGATCCGCCGCTGGACAGCGCCTGCCGCCGGGCAGCTTCACATCGCGGGAACACTGCAGCATGGCAGTGCCAATGGAGACGGTGTGCGTTCGCGAATCTTTTCTTCGAGTGGTTGGAAGGGGGACTGGCAGAGTAAGAATCGAAAGGTCGAAACCCCGGTGGCTGCGTTTGCGGTTCAGTCGGGAGAAACGATCGATTTTGTCACCGACTGCATCGCCAATGAAACATCTGATTCGTTCACTTGGTCGCTGGAATTGACGTTCACGCCGATCGATGCGACGTCTGTCATTCATGACTCGGTGGCTGGTTTCCAGGGACCTGAATCGGACCTCCAGTTGTTGCCGGCCCAAATCAATGCCGCATGGGAGATCGTTTTGTCGCGACCTGCCAGCGAAGCGGAACTGGAAATGTCGCTGCGTTTTGCCAGCGATCAATTGGTCCTGATGTCCCATGATCTCCAAGGCACGCCGCCGGGGCGATCACGAGGCGAGCAAGTCCTGGTCAATCTCTGCCAGATGCTGCTCAATTCCAACGAATTTCTTTACATCGAATGACTCCGGAGCGTTTGACCATGGATTCCCCTTCTGTCCCCGGTACCCGCCGCCAACTCCTGCAACAAACCGGGATGGGCGTGGGGGCGTTGGCGTTGCAATGGATGCTGCATCAAGAGTCCGCGTCGGCGAAGCCCCCGGTCCTCAAAGCGGTGCCGCCCAGCGATCTGTTGCCACGCAAGCCGCACTTTGAGCCGCGTGCCAAGGCAATGATTTCGTTGTTCCAACATGGCGGTCCCTCGCACATGGACTTGACCGATCCGAAGCCGGAACTGACGAAATACGACGGGACCGATTACACGGGCGACATTCAGTTTTCGTTCGTCAATGAAGCGAGCAAGAAACTGCTTGGCAGCCCCTTTCAATTTCAAAAGCACGGCCAGTGTGGAATGGAGTTGTCCGAGTTGTTGCCACACACGGCGGGCATCGTCGATGACCTTTGCCTGATTCGCAGCATGCATACCGGAGCGAACGGCCACGAGGTTTCGATCCGATACTTTCATGGCGGGATCCCAGCGGTGCTGGGGCGGCCAACGCTGGGTTCATGGTTGACGTACGCGTTGGGCAGCGAGTCACAGGACTTGCCCGCGTTCATGGTCTTGGCGGATCCCGGCGGGCCACCGGTCGATGGCGCAAGCAACTGGAGCAACGGGTTCATGCCCTCCATGTTTCAGGGAACCGTGCTGCGGCCCAAGGAACCGCGGATTTTCAACCTGCAACCACCACCCCATCTCGCTGGAAAGTTCCAGCGACAGAACCTGGACTTCTTGCAAGAGCTGAACCAAACGCATTTGCAGTCTCACCCAGGCGAATCGGATCTGGAAGCTCGCATCGCCAGCTATGAACTGGCGGCCCGCATGCAAACCGCGGCCACAGATGCCTTGGACATTTCGCAAGAAACCGCCGCGACGCACACCATGTACGGCCTGGACCGGCCAGAGACTCGCGAATATGGCACACGTTGTTTGTTGGCTCGACGGTTGGTCGAACGCGGTGTTCGGTTTGTGCAACTGTTCCACAACAATCAACCCTGGGACAATCACAGCAGCATCAAAACGGGTTTGACGTCCATCTGTCAAAAGACGGACCAACCCACGGCGGCCCTGGTCGCTGATCTTCGCCAGCGAGGCATGTTGGATTCAACCTTGGTTCATTGGGGCGGGGAGATCGGTCGGCTGCCGGTGACACAAGAGCATGGCTCGCCCGAGAAAGCGGGACGCGATCACAATGGTCAGGGATTCAGCATTTGGCTGGCCGGGGGCGGCGTTCGCGGCGGGATGACCTACGGCAAGACCGATGACTTTGGGCATCATGTCGTTGAAAACAAAGTCACGCCCAACGACTTCCAAGCCACCGTGATGCATCTGTTCGGTTTGAACCACGAGGAGGTCGTCTACCCCCACGGCAACCAAGAACAAATCATCACGGCACATCGCCCCACGCAAGTCGTGCATGACGTGATCGTATAGGAGTTCGCTCGACTTCGCTCGTCGCGAACGGGTCTCCAGTCCAGCCTCGGTGTCGACATGAGTTCGACGTTGGCGGGAGACGCATTTCATGTCGCGATAGACGGTCCAGGTTCAAAGCGAATGACGAATTGTCTGGTCATCCGACCCGCACAGAGGTCATTGTGATGGATCCTAGAAACGCCTTGTCATTGAAGATCTTGGCATCTTCTTGGGGCCCCTGCAAAGCCAGCGTGTAAAGCAGTGGGTAGTAGTGGTCCGGGGTCGGGATCGCTCGCGCCGCAGACTTGCTCAGCGATTGGTAGTCACACAGTTTCGCATGATCGCGATTGAGAATCAGGCCGTTGGTGATCTCGTTCATTTCCATCGCCCAATCGAATCCTTGATCGATTCTTTGAGCGTCCATCCACCTCAAGTTGTGGACGATGTTGCCGCTGCCGATGATCAGCACACCACGGCGGCGAAGACGGTTGAGTTGTTTGCCTAATTGATAGTGCCACTCGCCGGGTTTCGCGATGTCGATGCTGACTTGCACCACGGGAATGTCCGCCTTCGGAAAGACGGGTTTCAGCACAGACCAAGTGCCGTGGTCGAATCCCCAACCTTGGTCCAAACCGATGGAGGCTCCCTGGACCGTCTCACGAACCAGTCCCGCCAACTCGGGATCACCCGGGGCTGCGTACTGTGCGGCTGAGAGTTCCGGAGGGAAGCCACCGAAATCGTGAATCGTTTTTGGGCGATCCATCGCGGTGACCCAAGTGCCATGGGTGAGCCAGTGAGCGGAAACGCAGAGGATCGCAGTTGGCTTGGGCACATCGGCCATCTCCGCTTTCCAGCCGCGCGTGAACTCGTTGTCTTCCAACGCATTCATCGGGCTTCCGTGGCCGATGAAGAACGCGGGCATCACGTGGCCGTCTTCGGGCAACGTCTCTGCCATTGCTCGCAGCGACGTTCCGATCGTTTCCATTCCACTTGCCATTGCCATCCTATTCCTTCCGTCCTTGCACCATGTCTCCAAACCGATCGGGGACTCTCCAATCGAGTGGGTGGCAGTGTCTTGGGTCAGTTCTCGGTTTCGAGCGGCAGGGTTCCGCCAACAATTGGCAAGCTCAATTGGGTTTGCTGCAGATCAATCGTGAGCTTCGTGCCCGGCGTGGGATGCAGTGTGTAATCGCGATCGCTGGAAAAAATCATCAGCCCGATTTGCTGCCCTTTGGCGATCACCTGGTCATCGGGTTGCAGGTCGAATTCGATGTCATAGAACTGGCCCGGGACCAGCGGTTTGCTCTCACGCATGGATTCGATGTTCTGTGGATCGGCCCAGCCGCGAGTGATGATGTTGTCGGTGATCTTGGAATTCTTCTTCGCGTTCCAAGGCAGCGAGACCAACCAGACGCTCAAGTTGGCGGCAGGACGATCGCAGGCAAGTCGCAGTTTGATTCGCGGGGTCCCCGAGAGGTGAACCGCTTCGCTCAGTTCGGGGGTTGCATAGATCAAACGATGTTCCGTGAATTCGGCCTGAGCCAGTGCTTCGCCGGAGAATGAAAAGTTGTCCACCAGCGTTTCAGCCATCAGTTCCGTCATTGGTTCTTTGGCAGGTGCCGTCTGCAAATGACCTCGCTGGGGAGCACCTGGAACCGGATAGACCACAACGTCTTTTGCTTCCGGGTGTGGGTATTCCGGGTACTCGGTCGGCTTGGTGCGTTCATCGTTTTCCCGAACGATCCACGACTTCGCGTCTTTCTCAACGCCATTGTCTTCGCCAAACAGATAGTGAGTGAACCAGCGATTCATCATGCTGATCGGTGGAGGTCCTCCATGCCCGCCTTGATGCATGAACAGTTGGGTTTCGACATCGTTCTTTTTCAACGCTTCATAGATGCGAATGCTGTGTTCTGGAACCACGTTCCAGTCATTGAATGCGTGTGCCATCAGGACGGCGGCCTTCACCCCATCGACTCGGTTCAGGTAGTCGCGCGAGTACCAGAAATCGTTGTAGTCACCCGTTGCTCGGTCTTGGTGGGCCATCATCTGCTCGTCCCGCACGTGGCAATCGCAGTACGCTTGAGTCTCTTCGGTGCCACCGCTGTGAATGAAGTCGTACAGGATGTCGATGTCTTCCCCGAGGTAGCCACCGGGATGGCGTACCAATCCATTGGATCGGTAGTAGTGGTAGTACGACGTGTTGGGAGCCACCGGGATGATGACCTCCAGCCCCTCGACTCCGGTCGTTGCGGCCGCCAGTGGGATCGTTCCGTTGTAGCTGGTCCCGGTCATGCCGACTTTGCCCGAAGACCAATAGGCTTCCACAGGTTCACCTCCGAAAGGTTCCGTGAATCCTTTGCCGCGTCCACACAACCAATCGATCACGGCTTTGGGAGCCAACGCTTCGGGATCGTCACCAACCGTTGGGCAACCTTGCGAGAGGCCGGTCCCTGGGGCGCTCGAGTGAACGACGACAAACCCCCGAGGGAGCCAATCTTTGACATGGCGTTTGGAGATGATCGGACGTGTTCCCTCGCGTTCGATCGCGGGGGCAGCGGATCGTTTTGGCGGTTCGTCGCCCAGTTCTTGCCGTGCGTCCCAGAAGTAGGTTTCGTCAGCACCGGTGGTCCCCGCAAAGTAAGGACTGGAGTTGTAGACGACTGGAAGTTTCAGCGATTGCGTGTCGGTCTGCGTCGGCCGGGTGACGCTGACGTGCATTCGGTCCAGCTTTCCGTCGCCATCCAGATCAAACTCGGTTTCGACCCACAGGTCATGTCGGATCCAGTAGTCCGAATCCTCCAGCTCTTTGATGATCTGCGCCTCGCCATCTTTGATGACGGGGATCTGGATATCGGCCCCTTTGGCGGCCGAGGTCACGAGAAGCAGGAGAGCGAAAGCAGGCAAGCAGAAGCGATTCATTGTTTCGAAAACCGAGGTGAGATCGAGGCGAGACGTCATCAGCTTACTCACCCCATTGAACGATCTTCAAGCGACGGGCAAGAAACTGAGGTAGGGGAGCCTTTCGCGAATCTATCCGCGGTTTTTGTCTGTTTCTCTTCCGATGTGGTCGATCACCTCGGGGGGGATCGAACCGAGCCGAGCCCTCGAAATCGCGTGCAATCTCGACCGCTGGCTGCCTCCCCTTCGAATCCGTGCGTCCTGCGAACGAATGCGATGCCCCTCAGAGGCCGTGCGGCTTCGGAACACCTTGCATGTGCATCTTGCGAATCCAGCCCGTTGCAAACCAGGCTGTTGATTTAGTACGTTTTGCAGATTGAGCGATCAGCCGATGGCCGCTAGCCCACGGTTACCGGAGACGAACCGGACGCGATCGCGTTCCGGCTGATATCACCAGCCTGAAACGGGAGGGGGCGGAAAGCGAGCGTTCAGCTTGTGAATGAAACCTTGATCGTTTCGCCCGCGAGAGGATGCTTGGGGTCGAGGGTTTGCAATTGCAACCGCATAGCATCGTCCGTCAGCACGGCTTCGACCCAGCCATTGGGACTGGTCTTGTTGAACAAGTAGGCCACTGGCGGAAGGTTGATCATGTGAAAGTGGCCGCGTTGGCTGTGAGACCAATGGTGCGAGTGACCGTAGAGATAGGCTTTGACATGCTTTCGGCTGTCCAGGACCTTCAACAATTTTTCCGTGTCGGAAATCCCGTTCCACGGCTTGCCCTCTTTGGGCGCCGTGAACTGGGGTGTGTGATGCGTCATCACAATCGCGGGCTTGTTGCTGCGGGCATCCAGTTGCTCGGCGAGCCAATCGATCTGGGCATCGCCGAGTTCCCCAGTCACCACGTTGACGCGGAACAAAGAGTCAAGCAGAAACAAATTGGCATGAGGTGTTTCGAGAACGCTGACATGCTTCGACATCACCGCCGTCGCAGTGGGACGCTGCCCTGACAGGGCAGCGTACAGCGGTTGTCGATCATCGTGATTGCCCATCGTCAAGTGCAACGCAATCCCTGCTTGCTCTGCAGGTGCCAGGCAACGGACGAAGTTTTGGTAGTCACCGGGCAAGCCCTTCAGGTACGCACAGTCGCCATTGACGATCAAATCGGACGGTCGCGTTTTTCGCGTGAGGACTTCACTGATCACCTGTTGCAAGTTCTCGGTCATGTTCGTTCCACGTGCCGTCAGGTCGGGCGAACTGGGGATGTGGGTGTCCGAGAGCAGGGCGAGCACGGTGGCCTGGTCGCTGGCAGCGGAGACCGTTTGCGTTGCTGACATCAGCAACGCGGTGCCACCTCCGATTGCTGTGGTCTTGAGAAATCCGCGACGAGACTGAGGGATTTGATGAATGGGCACGAGACGACTCCGGCAGGAAATGGGGTGGGATTCCAAAGCAGGTCGGCAGGAATGATCGGGCACAACCATGTGAGCCGATTGGACGCTCGCCGCGGTTGGACGTGGGAGCAACAACGTTTCGCAAACTGTTCCAGTGCCGAAAGACCGCTGCCGACCTGCTGACCCATCTTACCTGATGGCCGATGAAGCATTGAGGTTTGCCAATCGCGGAACACTGTTCACTGGTAAACAGGAGTCATTGGATATGTGTGGCGTTTGGTCTGTTTCATCTTTGGTTCTGACAGTCCGTTTCAAGATACCTCTTTGTGGCGTTTACTGCCTGCTATTGCCTCTCCCCGACGTTCGGAGGTCGTGCCGCATTTTTCAATGCCTTGCTCGTCGCATCTTGCGAACCTCGTTCGTGGCAGAGTTCGTGCAGTTCAAAATGCTGTGTTGCCAAGCGTTTATTATCACCCTCCCTTGGGACGTTCGAAAAATAAATGGTGGCGGGCGTCTGGGTATCGCCCCGGATGGGGCCGTCATGGGAGTTGGGGGCGTCCCTCGCTCACGCGTCGGGTTGTGATGGGTGGTGGTTGCAGAAACCCGCCAAAACCCAGCACCAAAAAACGGCACGGCCTCCAAGTTGGGAGGGGTCGGAAAGCGAGCGTTCAGCGAGATTTCCGGGGGAGGGTAGTGCACGCCGCTTCCCATGCCCGGCCCCCTCCCTCGCATCGGCCTGAACGGCCTGGCTCGACCTCCCCCAAACTGCGTTTGGGAGAGGTGCGGTGCGCGAATGCAGCATAAATACCTGTATCAATAAACGGCACGACCTCGTTGGTGGAGAGGTGACAAGAAGTTGCGCTGTGTCTGCCGACTTGCAACCCCGATGATTGAACGCCCACACGGCTCATGTGGTTGTACTCAATGATTCCTGCCAACCTGCTTCCAACGGGAGTCTCGATCTTCTCTCCTTCGTGAGAGGCGAAGTTTGTTTGTGCCTCGCAGAGGGAGAGTCGAGCGGTGTTCACGCAATTTTTTCGCTTGCTTGAACGTTTTGATTGGGGGGCCAACCGGATGGACCGAAAGAAGCAATCAACGTGCAACGATGGCGGCCACCCAGTTCTGTTTGCTGGGGGACTTCAGCGTCGTGCTGTTGCCGCTGGCGAGTTGCGTTTTTGCTCCGAACTCCCCCGTCTCAATGTTGATCCATTGCAGGGACATCGGTCCCTTCGCTTTTGAAAGATCCAGTTCGACTTCGCCACCCCGTGGTAGGTAGACGGCGCAAGCGGAACCGTTGTTCGCGGCGGCATAGGCTTCGTTTTCGTGGCGGTTTGTTAGCAAGTGATTCATTGGCTCAATCGACCAGAGTGGCACAAGCGATTCCAGTTTGCGAGCCGCTCGGATGCAGGCAACCGCTTTGTCGTTCAGTCCCAAACCGGCGTCGGGTCGGTGGAATCGCATTGAGGCGGCGCCCGCTAAAAGATGTCGCCAGAATCGTTCGATGGCATCCTGATCCTTGTGCCCAAATGTGTTGCCATCGGCTCCGTAGGTCTTGGTGGTGTTGATCGGTCTTGGTTGAGTGGCAAGGTATTCCCGGACATGCAAGAAATTGTCCCAGTGTTTCTGGCCTTTGTTGTGATTGTTTTGGGAGATGTCCACAAAATCATAGAGCTCCGGATGATCAAACGTTCGTTTGTGTCGTTCGGCGTCCAGGTTCCAATCGTCCCACATCTCAGTGACGTAGATTTTCTTGCCTTCCGTCGCGGCCCGCTGTTTGATGTGGGTCGCCCAGTACCGACTCCATTCTTCTTCGCCATTGGTTTCATTGTCGATGCAATAGAGGACGTGATCGAACGGCAACGAATGCTTGAGCAGTTGATTGACGAAGCGTTTTTGAATCCGCAAGACGGTTTGGTTGTTTCGCTGCTTGGGCGTTGTGAAGAAGAACGGTTGTTTGTTGGCACCGGGATGATCCGGGTAGCGTTTTGCAAACCCGGATTCATCGTAGGTGTAGTTGACGTTGTTCGCCGGGTTGTACGGATGGACTTGCCAGCGATCGCTGTCTCGATTGTCCGTGTAGTCGAAGCGGTCCCAGATCTCGATCTGCACAAAAATGTTTCGCTCTGCAGTCGCGGTCAGCATTCGGTCAAAGCGATTCCAGTATTCTTCATTCCATTCGTTGAGGTCGTACTTTCCGTTCTCAAGTTGCTTGAATGGGAAAACCTCAAAATCTCTGTCAATGCGATCGCTCATCGTGTTGCGAATCACATTGCCGCCCGCTGCCGCCAGGCGGTCGAGCTGAGCATGGAGTTGATCTTCCGGCCACTGGAACAGGTTGTCATCGTCACTGCCACCTAACAGCAACACGGGCTCGGCGTGGTAACTCCAATACCAAGGGTTTTCGACCCAAGGACGCAGCGGTTCGTCTGCGAGCGTGGTGCCGCCGAGGAAGGCGATGAGCAGGCCTGAAAGAGTCAACAGGTTGGTGATGGAAGCCCGAGTTGTTTGGGCGAGTGTGTGCGAGGCAGTCATGATGTTGACTCCGAATTGCTTGCCATCGATTGGCGTGAACGTTGAGATGGAAATGGGGGATGCCGATCATAACCGCTGCGATCGTGACGGTTGGGTTCAGGCGTCGCATTTCAATGCTGTAGCATGAGCTGGTGTGGTTCGTGCTTTGGGGGAGGGTGAAGTTGATAGTGGGTATTGGCTGAGGGAGCTGAGGGCCGAGCATTGGAGCAAGTACGCAATCCTCCCCGGCCACCTCAGGCCTCCCCGGACACTTCAGCCCCTCCCGGCGGAAGACTGAAGCTGTTGTTTGCTCAAGATGGTTTCACTTGGTTGCAGAGAATGTTTGACGCGTTGTTGAGAACATCGCCAGTCCCGCGATGATTGCTCCCAGGACCGCGCCGGAGAGGTGGGATTCGACCAGCGGTTGAAACCCTTCGGCGTTGACGAAGAGGATTTCGCCGGTAGTGAATTCGTAGCCAAGCTTGGCGAGGAGCAAGATTCCGGCGGCGGACCAGAAACAGGTGAACGTGCGGTCTCGGTCGGCGACTGATTGGCGGATTTGGTTGGCGAGGAACCAAACAAACAATCCCGTGTCGATTCCGCTCAGGCCTCGGTAGGTGGTGACGTTTTGGCACATGAACAGGATGGTCGCGGAGATACCAACTGACATCGCGATGAGTGCGATGGGAAAGAACCGTGGGGTTTGTCTTTCACAAGTGGCACCCAAGACCGCGAACATCAGCAAGTCCCAAAACAAATGACCGCCGCCGAAGTGGGTGAGGTGACCGGACAGAAGACGCCACGATTGCCCGGAATCGACGGAGGCAAAGTCCAATTGCAAACCAGCGGTCAGGCTGGGGAAGGCGAACGCCGCGATGGCGATGGCTGACACCAGCAGCGTCACAGGGATCTGCCGGAGCCAGACGCTTCCCTGGCGGCACATCGATGGGATCGATGTGCCGTTGGTCTTGGGAAGCGTTGCGATCAGTGATTCACCGGCACTCATCGGACCACATCCTGGTTGCTGCTTCGTGACTTGCGTCGACGCATCATTGCCGCGGCAGCACCGCCGAGCGAAACGATCCCGGTGATCGGGCCAATTGGTCCTCCTCCTCCACCACCGCCGCCGCCGTAGTTGCCGCCGCTCGATCGAGGAGCCGGCGAGGGTGGGGAGGCGGGCGCCGGGGTTGAGACTGTTGCCGGGGCAGAGGCGGCTGGCACAGCGGGTGTGGTGTTCGTGGACGCTTGGTGTTGAGGTGCAGGTTTCGCCGCGGCGACCGATCGGCCGGCTGCTTCTTGGGTCATGCCTTCCGGTGTCATGACGGGAACCGATTCGGTGATCAGTTGCCCTTTCGGTGCATCGGAGAGTTCCTTTTCGACGGCGATGAAGGACGTGTACTGAGTTATCAGTTGATGCTTCAGTCCCAACTCGGTGATCTCAGCGCGACCCGCAGGTGTTTCGGCACCGACGTCACGGTTCCAAATTTGTCGAATTCGTTGGCGAGCCCAGACGGGACCGATTGAGTCGTGCTCGGCTTCTTGTTCAGGAAGTTCGAGCTCCATTCCCATTTGAACAGGTTGGCCTAACACGTTGCCCTTCAGCGTGATCGTGCCTGTCGCTGGTGTGTCGTAGCGGCCCAATACGATCAGTGGTTTGCCTGCGTACAGATCGGGAAGCCGCGAAGGCACTTGGTCTTTGACAACCAATCCTCCCCAATCGATTTGCAGGTCAGTCATGTAGGGTTGGCTGGTCAGTTCATGGAACCGGCGAGCGATCTCGGGCGAGTTGTCTTGGTTGGTGACTTGCATCGAAAACCCGCGTCCCATCTCGGCGGCGCGGCTGATCAAGTAATCATTGGGTGCGGCTCCGAATGCGACGGGGAACACGCGAGCGTCTTGGAACTCAGGCTGTCGCAAGTAGCGAAGGATCGAGTGGTCGTTGCCAACGAGCGCGTCGGTCATCAGGACCATGTAGCGAGGGCGTGCCGATTCGTCTGCCTCGCCGCTGAGTGCTAACTTGAGTGCCGGCAGCAGGTTGGTTCCTCCGCTCGCTCGCAAGCCGCGAACGAATTGTTTGGCGGATTGAATGTTGGCGTCCGTCGCCGAGACGGCATTGGGTTGGTACGCGGTCGATCGATTGCTGAACGCAATGACTCGGAATTCATCGTTGGGGTTCAAGTGATCGAGCACATGGTCCGCGAATAAACGCAGTTGGCTGATCGCGGGCCCGTTCATCGATCCGCTGGTGTCCAACACCAAGATGACTTCGCGGGGCATGATTTCGGTTGGCTCGATCGACCACTTGGGTTGCAATGCCAACATCACGTAGCCATCTTTCGCATCAGATTCGCGATGGGTCAACGAGGCCAGAGTGCTGTCGTCTCCGGCCAAGCGATATTCGACAATGAAGTCTTTGTCGGCGATCGTGGATTGGTTTTTCAGCGTGACAGCGGCATGGGTTTCCGAGGTTTGCTGAATGTCCAGCTCATGTGTGACCGGCACGATTTGCTGGATCGGCATCGCGGCGTCAATCTTGACGGAGACGAACACGTCGTTGCCGTTTCGCATGCCTTCGGGAAGGGAAACGGGCGTGATCCGCGACGCGTCGGGGACTTGGTCAGTGTCCGCCGCCCAGCCGCGTCCCACGTTGGGACGAGTCACCGGGGTTCCCGGGATGTAACGCGGCCCGACGACCATGGGGAATCGGAAGACGTAGCGATCTTCGTCGATTTCCAGCGGGTGAACGTATTCGATGTGGACGGTCACTTCGCTGTTCGCTGGGATGTTGGCCACAGCTTGAGAGAACACGTTGGCCCGCTCTTGTTCCAGCAGGGCGGCTTTGCGGCCTTCGTCGCGAGCTCGTTCGTATTCTTGGCGGGCTTCTTCTTTGCGTTTGACTTCGCCGACGATCACCCGTTCACCGATCTGAAACGAGTAGGCGTCGACGGCACAGTTTTCCGGCAGCGGGAGCACGTACAACGCTTCCAGCCGATCAGGATGTGGATTCTGGAACACCTGAGAAACGCGAACGCGGGCCAACACGCCTGAAATGTCTGCTTCCACGCGAGTCTCTTTGAGCGTGAAGCTGGGGCTGGAGGCCGGCAGTTTGGCCTTGAGTTGCTCAAAATCGTCCTCGCCGACTCGCATTTGGCCCTGGGTGACGGGCATTCCGCTGAGCACGGTGTAGCCGGCCTGAGCGACGGCGGAAAGAAGGAAGGCGGATGCCAAGACGGCGATGGGCGTGATCAGAGGCACTCGCATCGTTTGCAGCCGACGGCTCGGGAGGTGAGCGTTCATGGGAAGAGGTGCTCCAGGGTTTGAGATTCAAAGCGACTCTCTAAAAAGATCCCGTGGTGGCGGTGGTGGAGCGCGGAATCGTGAAACTTCCTTTTTTCAGGGGCACAGGGTGTTGAGTGCGTTGGCGAGTGGATGTTGGCGGGTGACGGTCATCAGCCGATTGGTCGGCGGTCATTGCGAGGCTCGGTTTCTCCGATATCTTTTGGGAATCATGAATGATCCCCAGCCCAATCCGCCTGAGTCCAACCGATCGCCTGAGTCTGAAAATGCGACCGAGTCTGGCAATCCACCGATGCCAGAGAGTGCGCCCATTTCAGAGAGTGCCCAGCCCAAGAAATCCCAGCCCAACAATCCGTTGCACGGCGTCACGCTGAAGGCGATGGTCGAGTACTTGGTCGAGGAGTATGGCTGGGACCGGTTGGGGGAACGCATTCGCATTGACTGCTTTTCATACGACCCGAGCATCAACAGCAGCTTGAAATTCCTTCGCAAAACCGAGTGGGCCCGCGCGAAAGTGGAGCGTCTGTACCTGGACTCGATCAGCTACGACGAGCGGAAAGGAAAGAAGCAAGCGGAGCCAATGGACGCCCGGCCGAAAACAGGCAACGTTTGGGATCAAGCTCGCCGGAGCTGAATGGCGATTGGTTCCTTGCTGGGTGCTGCAAGCAGTGGGCGGATGACGAGACGGTCCGAGCGGGTTGTTTTCAAGTGGCGATGTATCAGAATGTGGGGTATCCCCACGGTTCCTTGACCAGCCTCTCCCGACTTCCCACCCGTCGACTGTCAGGAATCACAGCCAAGGAAACGCCATGCCCACCTTCGTTTCGTTTGTTCGTCAGTCGATCACCTTTTTGTTGGCTTGCAGCTTCACCACCAATCTGTTGCCGTGTTGTTTGTCGAACACTGGCACCTTGCACGCACAAGCAGTCGACCCCGTCTCTGTCTTGGGCGACACCAGCGTGCCCGGATCCGATCATGTGTCGCAGAGATTCCCCTATGGGATCACGGGGAAGACGCCACCTTCGCTGACCAAGATCAATCACAAGGGACAGCCACCCTATCACAGGCACCGCCTCAACCTCCGGGTCTTTCAAGGTTGCCCGCAGGTTGAAATTTCTGATGGCGGCAGGCTCTGGGCAACTTGGTTTGGATCCAACGTCCAAGCGGAACGGGCGCCCTTTCACCATGATCAGTTCTCGGTCATTTCAACTTCTGCAGATGGCGGGAAGACTTGGAAAGAAGTCTTTGTCTTCGACCCCAGTGAGCTTCTCGGTGGAGGAGCGTCTGACCCGATGCTGTGGAAGGATTCCCAGGGGCAGATTCGCTTCATCGGCCTTCGCAACATCGATTTCAAAGGGCACGATGAATTCGCCACGTCGGCGTGGGAGTTCACCATGTTGGATCCCGAAAAAGAGCACACCGCATGGAGTGAGCCTCGGTTGCTGGGGAACAAGAATATCTCCGTCATGAAGCCATTGATCTTTCCAGATGGAACGATTCTGCGTTCGATGGACGACTTCAAGTTGGTCGGTGTCCGTGACAAGGTCCGGATTCGTTTCTTGAAAGAAGGCGTCGATGGCAAGCCGTTGTTCGTTTCCGAACTTCCCGTCGACAATGACGCCGGCTTTGCAGAGCAGATGCCCATCATCCGAAAGGACGGCAGCCTGTTTACTTTCTACCGTGCCAAGAAGGGGCAGAAGTTTGCTGAATCGTTCGATGGCGGCAAGACCTGGGAATTGGGTGGCTACTACCCGATGCAGTTCTCAATCAATACGAAGTGCATTCTCAAAACACTTCCATCAGGAAGGGTGTTGCTGGTCGCAAACGATGTCCAAATGAAGGACGTAGGCGGTCGGCGGGTTTATCACTTCACCGATGAAAATGGTGAGGAGCATGAGCTGCAGAAACACAAAACTGCGCGCACCCGGATGACTGCCTACCTCAGTGAGGACGACGGTGAAACCTTCCCGCACAAAATGCTTTTGTGCGACGATGGGCAAATCAGCTATCCGTCGGCGACGCTGGGAAAAGACGGCTCCATCTACATCGTCTACGACCAGGGACGCGGCACGATCGGCCAGCACACGATCTTCTTGTCAAAGATCACGGAAGAGGATGTCCTGGCTGGCAAGCTCATCCATGACGGGAGCTTCTTGAACAACATTGTGAGCCGGCCGAGCGATCACGGTGGCGGCCGCCGTGAAGGCGACAAACTCTAGGCTTGTCGCGTTGTTGTGTTGCGGACGAGTCTTGCGATCGCCAGTTCTTCGTTGGTGTCGACCACCAGCGTGCGAACACGAGCGTCCGGTGCGGAGATGTCGGCTGTTTCTTCGCAGCACGCTTGGTTTTTGTCTTCAGACAACGAGATTCCAAAGTGCTGGAGTGATTCGCAAACCAGCCAGCGAATCTCGGGCGAATGCTGGCCGACTCCGGCCGTGAAAATCAGCGCGTCCAAGCCACCGAGGATGGCGATGTAGCTGCCGATTGTTTTGATGATTCGGCGAACGTAAATGTCAATCGCCAATGTCGCGGCTGGGTCGCCGGTTTTTCGACGGTCGAGCACCGTCCGCATGTCTGGGTCGCCGCACAGCCCGAGCAGTCCGCTCTGGCGATTCAACGCGTCTCGGACATCGCTCGGTTCCATCCCAACGTGTTCGGTCATGTGCAGCACAATCGCTGGATCCAAGTCGCCCGATCGCGTCGCCATCACCAGCCCTTCGAGCGGCGTCATTCCCATCGAGGTGTCCACGGCCAGCCCGCCGATCGATGCAGTCGCACTGGCACCGCCACCAAGGTGCAGAGAAATGATCCGTGACTCATCGTTGCCGCCGATGAACTGGATCGCTTTTTCGGTCACGTATTGGTGTGACGTTCCATGGAAGCCATACCGCCGGACGGCATGGTTTTGATACCAGTCTTCTGGGACGGCATAGCGATAGGCAGCGGGAGAAAGGCTGGCGAAGTAGGACGTGTCAAAGACCAGGACTTGGGGTGTTCCGATTTCAACCAATCCCTCCACGACCGAGCGGGCGGCTGGGTTGTGCAGCGGGGCCAATGTGTCCAGCGTGCGAAGCCGACTCAAAACGTCAGTTGTGACGAGGGTCGGCCCCAGGAACAGGTCGCCACCTTGGACGATGCGATGCCCGATCACGCCAACGTTGTTCAGCCCGACTTCGTCGATGGCGATCTTTGCGGCCATGACGTGGTTGATTGCATCGCCGCCGGGTTGTCCGATTCGATCGACCAGCCCCGACGCGGTGACTTCTTCAGTTTCGGCGTCAAGGCACGCGTACTTCAGCGTCGTGCTGCCAACATTGAAAACCAGGATGTTCATGACGCCACCGTTTGGGCTTGGATGGCTGTGATCGCGACAGTGTTGACGATGTCCGTCACGGTGCATCCACGCGACAGATCGTTGACTGGTTTGTTCAGTCCCTGCAGGACGGGGCCAATCGCGATTGCACCGGCAGATCGCTGGACGGCTTTGTAAAGGTTGTTTCCGGTGTTCAGGTCAGGGAAGACCAGCACCGTGGCTTGTCCCGCGACGGGGTTGCCGGGCATCTTGGTGGCAGCCACGTCAGGGTCAACGGCGGCGTCGTATTGCAGGGGGCCTTCGACCAACAAATCAGGTCGTCGTTTGCGAACCATGGCTGTCGCTTCGCGGACTTTTTCGACGTCTTCACCGTGCCCGCTTTCGCCGGTGGAATAGGACAGCATGGCGATCTTCGGATCGATGCCGAACTGGATCGCGGTCTCGGCACTGCTGATGGCGATTTCAGTCAGTTGTTCGGCGGTGGGGTTGGGGATCACGGCGCAGTCACCGTACACGAGCACCCCCTTCTTCAAGCACATGAGAAACACACTGCTGACCACCTTCACATCGGGCCGTGTTCGAATGAATTCAAACGCGGGACGAATGGTGTTGGCGGTGGTGTGAATCGCACCGGAAACCAAACCGCCGGCCAAGCCTCGGTGGACCAGCATCGTGCCGAAGTAGGTGACGTCGATCATGCGATCATGAGCGATGTCGGTGGTGACGCCTTTGTGTTTTCGAAGTTGATAGTACTCGCTGGCGAACGAATCTCTGAGCGGACTGGTTGCCGGGTCAATGATCTCGAGTCCGTCGTTGGGAAGCATGACGCCTGCGCGAGTCGCGGCTGCGGAGATCAAGTTTGGATCGCCGAGCAGAATCACGTCGGTCACATCGCGTCGTCGCAACACATCGACGGCCTGCAGGATTCGCGGTTCCGTCGCTTCGGGCAACACGATTTTGACACGTTGCTGTCGCGCCCGTTGGATCAGCGAGTGTTCAAACAGCATTGGCGTGATTCGTGGGACCACGGGAGCTTGCAGTTGATCAGCGAGTGAGTCCGTGTCGACATGTCGCTCGAACACACCGATTGCCGACTCGATTTTTCGCGGCGAATGGTCGCCTATTTCAGCGCGAACCTCGGCGGCTTTGGAGGCGACGGTGTAAGTGTCTTCGCTGGCGACCAGAATCGGCAATGCGTTGGCGTTTTCAACCAAGCGGCGGATGGAGGGGGGCGGCAGGATTCCGCCGGTCAGCACGACGGCCGCCGGCGATGGTCCGTCGGGTTGCGAGCACGCCAGCACGCAGCCGACCAGGATGTCGCTGCGGTCACCCGGCGTCATCACCAGTGCGGCGTTGGACAAACGTTCCAAGAAGCCCGGCAGTTGCATGGCCGCGACCTTGCGAACCGCGACTTCACGGTCGAGCGATGACTCATCGCCGGAAACCAGTTTGGCCCCGATGCCAGCCTGGATTTCGCGAACCGTTGGTTGGCGAAGCAGCGGTTCCTCGGGAAGAAAGTACAGCGGTGCTTTGGAGTCGAGTTTGGATGTCTTGATTGCTGCGTTCAACGCCGTCGATTGATCGTCGGGGACTTGGTTGATGACCGTCGCGATCAACTGAGCACCTCGGTCGACGAAACTTTCGTTTCCGATCAACACGGATTGAACGCATTCATCGACCGAGCGATTCCCCATTGCGTAAACGGAAAGAACACGTGAACCGATGTTGGCAGCGATGTCCGCGTTCAACTCGAATTCAAGCTCGGGCGCCAGGCCTTGGTAGCTGGTGCCTTCTGCGACGACAAAGTCGGCTTTCGCTTCCAGTGTTTTGAATCGTTGTTGAATCAGCTGAATCAGATCGCTGTAGCGGTCGTCAGCCAGCATTTGACGTGCTTGGGCACGCGTCACCCCAAACATCTCGTCGGCCGGAGTGACAATCCCGTAGCGGGATCGCATCATCCGGATGCTTTGGTCATCGTCGGGGCCCACATGAACGACGGGACGAAAGAAAGCCACTCGCCCGAATCGTCGGGCGGCCAGTTCCATCATGCCCAGAGCGACCATCCTTTTTCCGGTCGCGTTGCCGTTGGTTCCGATGTAAACGCTGCGTTGGATCAATGGTTTGCCGTGTCACGGATGGGGAAGCAACCACGTCTGAGGCGGACGGTTGCAGGGGTGCTGGTCGCTCAGTCTACCAATTCCGGCGGTGATCGCTCACCGTGCGAGGAACGCTGTTGTCGAGATGGGGGCTTCGGCGGGGGCTGGTTTCATATCCACCCGAGCCTCTTTTTCAAGTTCTTTGGCCCTCTGCAATCGGTCGTGTCGCATTGATTGCTACAAGCCGTTCATCTTGCCGTCAAGAATATTGAGATCGAAGTGATAAATCAGTGGTTTTCCTCGAAAAAGCGACGTGAAGCGAATCGTGTCAGCAAGTCTCGTCGCCGTCTGCGGGTGGAGTTGTTTGAGCAGCGGATGATGCTGCACGGTGAGGCGGTGGATGGGGTCGACACGATGTCGGACACGGATGCTCTGGCGGCAGCAGCCGAGATGACAACGGGGACAACCCGTGACGTTTCGTCCGATCGAGGTGCTGAAGGGGAGACGATTTCAGATTCCGCTTGGGATCACGTCGAGGTCGCCGATGACGCGGCGGCGTTCTTCGATGACAGTTTTGTTCACGAGGTTTCGATCACGTTCGAGAACGAAGACTGGTACGACGTGCTGTTTGATTCCCACGCCAACGATGCGGAGGATCCCTACTTTGCCGCCGATGTGACAATTGATGGGATCACGATGGAAAACGTGGGGGTGCGTTTCAAAGGCAACTCGTCATTCACTGGCACCGGTATCAAGAAGTCATTGAAAATAGACTTTGACGAGTTCGATGAAGACAACGACAGCCTGACCTACCTGGGCCTGAAAAAGCTGAATCTGAACAACAACTACAACGACCCGACGATGCTGCGGGAGAAGTTGCTGTATGACTTTGCGTCCAACTTCGTCGAGGGTGCCAGCCGAGCGGTCCATACCAATGTCACGATCAATGGCGAGTTGTACGGCGTTTACACGGCGGTCGAACAAGTTGACAAAACATACGTGCAGACACGCTTCGGCAGTGACGAAGACGGCAACCTATTCAAAGGCGCCGCCGCAGATGAGGTGGTCGATGATCCCAATGCGGACTTCGGATCGGACTTGACCTACCTCGGCGACGACCCCGTCGCCTACGAAGAGAACTACCAACTCAAAACCAACGAGACCGCGAACGACTATTCTGATCTGGTGGAATTCATCGACGTTCTCAACAACACGTCGGCCGAAGATCTGTCAGAGGCGATAGAACCGTTGTTGGATGTGGATGATGCGTTGGCGTCGATTGCGATCAACAATCTGTTTGCGAACCTCGATTCGTACAACGGCGCGGCGCACAATTACTACCTGTACGACCGCGACGACACCGGGCAGTTCACGCACATTCTGTGGGACGCGAACGAGTCCTTTGGACGGTTCAGTCTATTCACCTCACCAGGTGAAGACCTGCAGGAGCTCGATCCGTTTTGGCTGCCTGTCGCGACCACGACGGGTGGGCCGATCGGTGGCCCGGGAGGCGGTGGGCCTCCCGTGGGTGGACCCGGCGACATCGTCGAAGACGAAGACGCAGAGGAGTCACGCCCCTTGATGGAAAACCTGTGGGCAGTGGATGAGTACAGCGCTGACTACCTGCGTGATTTGGCGGAGATGCTGCGGGAAGGATTCGATGTCACGACGGCGACCGAGCGAATCGATGAATTGGCGGATCTGATTCGTGACGATGTGACGGCGGACCCGAACAAGCAATACACGACGGCCCAGTTTGAACAAAACCTGACCAGCGACATCGTGTCCGGGATGGGGACGATCTACGGATTGACTTCGTTCATCGAGACTCGAGCGGAGTACCTCGATGCGGAGTTGGACACGTATGCGTCATCCTCCGATCTGCGTCTCAACGAATTGATGACGACCAACGTCACAACCATCCAAGATGAGGCCGGGGACTATGACCCTTGGATCGAAATCTACAACTTTGGTCCAGGTCTGGTCGACGTCTCGGGCTTGTACCTGACCGATGATGCGGGTGATCTGACCAAGTGGTCAATCCCAGCGGGAAGTCTCGATGATGGAGAGTTTTGGACGCTTTGGATGGATGGCGAAACCAGCGAAGGAAGCAACCACGCAAGTTTTGCTCTCAGTGCAACCGGTGGCACCCTGCAGTTGACCGACGGGATCACCGTGATCGACACCGTGACCTACGAAGCGATGTCGGATGACACCTCGCTGGCTCGCGTGCCCGATGGGGAAGGCGACTTGGAGACGACGGACCAACCCACCTTTGGTGTTGAGAACCTTGCCAGCGTGGTCGTTATCGATCCCGTCGATCCAGTGGTGCTGTACATCAACGAGTTCATGGCGGACAACGACTCGGTGATCGAAGATCCCGATGAAGCCGGTGCGTTTGAGGACTGGGTTGAAATCTACAACCCTGGCACGGAATCGATTGATCTCAGTGGGTTGTCGATGACGGACGATTTGTCGGATCCGACTCAGTGGCAATTCGCCAGCGGGACGACGATCGCGGCAGGTGGCTACTTGATCGTGTGGGCTGATGGCGACACTGACCAAGGCGATGACCATGCGACGTTCAAGTTGTCGTCCGGCGGTGAAGAGATCGGTCTGTACCATACCGACGGCACGACCTTGATCGATTCGGTTGTGTTTGGTGAGCAGGTCACGGACATTTCGTACGGACGCTTCCCAGACGGCGATGAAGTTTTCGTGTCGATGACAACGGCAACTCCCGGTGCAGCGAACGTCAATGACACGACAAGCACCAATGAGTCTCCCACGGCAGATGCAGGCGGATCCTACAGTGGGTTGGTCGGCGACACGATCACGTTGACCGCGGCCGGTTCGACTGACAGTGACGGAACGATTGCCAGCTACGCCTGGGATCTCGACGGCGACGGCGAGTATGACGATGCCACGGG